>DASQPR010000298.1:0-10841 GCA_035643815.1 Micromonosporaceae bacterium
TGCGCGGGCTGCACATCGGCGACGAGGCGGTCCTGGCGGTCGACGACTTCAGCCTCGCCTCGCGCCGCATGCGCAACGTACGCCAGGCGGTGAACCGTACGCGCAATGCCGGAGTCACGGTGACCATCGGGCCGCTGACCAGTGATCTGGCCACGGCACTTCGTCCGGTGCTCGACCAGTGGCTCGGTGGCCGCCGGGAACGTGGCTTCGCGATGAACCTGGACGCGATACTTGAACCGCGACGGGACTGCCTGTTCGCCGTCGCGTACGCGCCCGGCGGCGAGGCGGTGGCGTTCGCGCGGTTCGCGGTCTGTGGGGACGGCTCGATCTACACGCTCGATGTGGCGCCGCGTGCCGTCCTCGCCCCCAATGGCGTCGCCGAACGGATGATCGTCGAAGTCGTCGACTATGCCCGGGCGCACGGAGCGCGCGAGGTTTCCTTGAACTTCGCCGCGTTCCGCTGGGTGTTCGGCGCGCCGGGTGCCCTCGCCCGGACGAGCGCGGGCCTGTTGCACGCCTTCGACCGGTGGATCGAGATTGCCTCGCTGAACCGATTCTGCGAGAAGTTCCAGCCACGGTGGCGAGCACGCAACCTGCTCACCCCGTCCTGGCCGCAGATGGGCTGGGTGGCGGCGGCGGCCGTACGGGCCGAACTCGTCCCGAAGCAGCGGACGGGTTCGCCGGCGCCGCCGGTGTCGTCGCCCGGCATTGCCGTGCCAGCGGTTCAGCGCGACGGGAGCGACGGCACTCTCGGCGTGGCCGACGCGCGCGCTCCCCAGCGCTGAGCACCACTCCCGCGCGCGGGCACCTCGCGGGCACGCCTCCGATCAGCCGCGCGGACCACCGGCGACGTAGATGACCTGCCCAGACACGAACGACGCGTCGTCGCTGGCCAGGAACGCGATGACGTTGGCCACGTCGGCCGGACGACCGACCCGGCGCACCGGGATCTCCGCCGCCGCGCGCTGCTGCATCTGCTCGAAATCGACACCGACACGCGCCGCCGTGGCCGCCGTCATGTCGGTGACGATGAAGCCGGGCGCGACCGCGTTGACCGTGACGCTGAACGGTCCGAGCTCGATCGCGAGCGTACGGGTGAAGCCCTGCATCCCCGCCTTGGCCGCGGCGTAGTTGGCCTGCCCGCGGTTGCCCAGTGCCGAGGTGCTGGACAGGTTGACGATCCGGCCCCACTTCGCCGCGGTCATGTGCACCTGGGCCGCGCGACTCATCAGGAACGCGCCGCGCAGGTGGACGCCGAGCACCGTGTCCCAGTCGTCGTCGGTCATCTTGAACAGCAGGTTGTCGCGGAGCACGCCGGCGTTATTCACGAGTACGGTCGGCGCGCCGAGATCGGCGACCACGCGCTCGACCGCCGCCGCCACCGCCTTCGGATCCGACACGTCGGCGCCCACCGCGAGCGCGCGCCCGCCGGCCGCGTCGATCTGACCGACCGTATCCGCACACGCCGACTCGTCCAGGTCAACCACCGCGACCGCGTGACCGTCGGCCGCAAGCCGCACCGCCGTCGCGGCGCCGATCCCTCGGGCGGCTCCGGTCACGATCGCGACCCGCTGCTGGGCGTCTGACATCGCTCACTCCTCGCATGTACTGGCAGGTAACAACTCGCCAGCACATTACCGCGAGGACCTGAGTCGGTCGCCGGTCGAGCGCCACTACCGCACGCTGGGCACGCGAAGCAATCAGGTCGCGTCGACCTCGTATGGCTCGCTCGCTGCGCGTCTGCGCGCACCTATCTCCGCGTCGACGGCGGCGCCGTACAGGACGGCGTAGGCCGACAGATCCAGCCATAGCAACAGGACGATGACGGCCGCCAGCGCCCCGTACGTCTTGTTGTAGCTGGAGAAGTTCGAGACATAGAGGGAGAAGAGCAGCGAGCCGACGAGCCAGATAACGATCGCGACCACGGCGCCAATGCTGAAGTGTGGACGGTGGCGCCGCCCGCCATCCGGCTCGTACTGGTAGAAGAGCGAAAGCGAGCCGCCGATGACGACGAGCAGCGCGATCCAGCGGACGATCTGCGCGAGTACGGCGGGGATGGCGCCGAGTCCGATGTGGTCGAGCACGACCGGGAACGCCGTGATCAACGCGAGCGCCAGAGTCCCGATCACCAGGGCACCCAGCGTGAGCGCCAGACTGAACACAAGCATATTGATGAAATTGCGGGATTCGGTGCGCTCGAATATGACGTTCAGGCCGGTCATCAGCGCTCGTACGCCACCCGACGCGGCGAACACTGTGCCGGCGATGCCGATGATCACGCCGATGCTGACCCCGCTGTGACTGGACGATGCCGTCGCGGTCAACTGGCCGACCAGCAGGTCGCCGCCGCCCGGCGGGAGCGTCTTGATGAGCGGTTCCAGCTGTGTCTTGATCGCGGCCGGATCGGCGACGAGGGCGTAGATCGATACCGCGGCGATGATGGCCGGAAACACGGCGAGCATCCCGTAGAACGCGACGCCGGCGGCGACGAGGCCGAGGTTGTCCCTCTTCGACCGGGCCGACACGCCTTTGCGGATGTCATTGACGCGACGCCACCACATTTCGTCGCCTGCGGCCGGCGTCGTTCGGCCCCCTGCTCCGGCGACGTCGCCGGGTGCCGGCGACTCCTCCCGCGCTTCCTGGGCGAACGTGGCGCGGACATCGCCCGGTGGCCGATCGGCCCGACCGGACCGTCGCGGTCCGGTCGGGCGGTCGCTGTGGTCCCCCGTCATGTGGCCGCCGGGCCGCGCGGCGGCATCGCCTCGCCGGTGGTTACGTCGCCGGTTGTCCGCGGCGCCGGCGCGACGCGGCCGCTCTGTGCGGCGAGCAGGTCGCGGATCTCACCGAGGAGGACCGCTTCGTCGGTCGGCGGTGCCGGCGCTTCGGTCGTCGGCACGCCGCGGCGTCGCAGCTCATTCAGCTTGTTCATGGGTACGACGACCAGGAAGTACAGCACCGCCGCGATGATGACGAAGTTGATGATCGCGTTGATGAAGTCGGCCCACAGGAAATGCACACCACGGACGGTGAAGGAACCGGCGCCCACGCCCTTGCCGCCCCCGATCAAGGCGATCAGCGGCTTGATGAAGTCATCGGTGAGTTTCGAGATGAGGCCGTTGAACGCTAGTCCGATGACGACCGCGATCGCGAGGTCGACGATGTTGCCGCGCAGGATGAAGTCGCGAAAGCCCTTGAGCATGGGGTCTCCTTGGTCGGCGACGGCAGCGACCGGCGGGGCCCGGATCGGCGCTCCGACGCACGTAGAACGCGGTCAGGGGAATGATCTGCCCGTACCCTAGCGCCGGAAAACCTGTCTCGCAGTGCCGTCGCGTAGCGCGGTCACACGCGCCGTGCGCCGCGCCTGCCTACGCGCTGACGGCCTCGCTCATCGGCTCGCCCGAGAACACCGCCCACTGCGACGCGTAGAGTCCGCCCGCCGCCAACAGTTCGGCGTGCGTGCCGACCTCCACGACCCGCCCGCCGTCGAGCACGGCGATCCGGTCGGCTCGCGCGGCCGTCGTCAGCCGGTGCGCCACCACCAGAGTCGTACGGCGACCGGCCAGCTCGTCCGACGCTCGGACGACCGCCGCCTCACTCGCGAGGTCCAGCGCCGCCGTCGCCTCGTCCATGATCAGGATGTCCGGGTCGACAAGTTGCGCCCGGGCGAGCGCGAGCAGCTGTCGCTGGCCGGCCGACATGTTGCGGCCGCGGCCGGTGATCTCGTGGTAGTAGCCGCCGTCGAGGTGCGCGATCATCTCGTGCGCACCGACCGCGCGGGCGGCCGCCTCGACCTGCGCGTTCGTCGCATTCGGACGGCCGTACGCGATGGTGTCCCGTACGGTGCCGGGGAACAGATACGCCTCCTGCGGCACGACGCCCATCCGATGCCGGTACGACGCCGTGTCGTAGGCCCGCACATCGACGTCGTCGACGCGGACGGCGCCGCCGGTCACGTCGTAGAACCGGGACACGAGCTTGACGACGGTCGACTTGCCGGCGCCGGTCTGCCCGACCAGCGCCAGGGTCTCGCCGGCCGGGACACGAAGCGTGATGCCGCGCAGCGCCTCGTCGATATCGGGCCCGTACCGGAAATGGACGTCGTCGAAGACGATCTCCCCGCGCAAGTGTGCGCCGTCGGGCACGGTGACCGGGCGGGCCGCTTGCGGCGTCGACGTCGGCGTCCGGAGCAGGTCGCGGATGCGCGCGAGACCGACCATCGCTTGCTGATAGCCGTCGAACACCTGCGACAGTTGCTGGATCGGTGCGAAGAACATGTCGATGTAGAGCAGGTAGGCGATCAGCGCGCCCGCGGTCAGTGCGTTGTTGTTGACCAGCGAGGCGCCGACGATCAGCACCACCGCGGACGCGACGTCCGACAGCAGCTGCACGAACGGGAAGTACGTAGCGATGTACCGCTGTGCCCGCATGCGGCTGACGCGGTAGGCATCGCTGCGACCGGCGAACCGCTCCGCGTTGTGCTGCTCGCGACGGTACGCCTGGGCGACGCGCATGCCGGCGACGTTCTCCTGGAGGTCGGCGTTGACGATGCTGACCTTCTCGCGAGCTTCGGTGTACGCCTTCGACGACTTGCTACGGAAGATCAACGTCGCCACGATCATGATCGGCAGTACGGCGACGATGACGAGCCCGAGTTGCAGGTTCAGATACAGCAACGCGACCAGGATGCCGACGAACGTGAGCAGGCTGACCGCGGTCGTGGTGAGACCGGTCTGCAGGAACGTGGAGAACGCGTCGACGTCGGTCGTCATGCGCGTCATGATCCGGCCCGACATCTCCTTCTCGTAGTAGTCGAGGCCGAGCCGCTGGAGGTGCGCGAACGTCTTCAGCCGCAGCGTGAAGAGGAAGCGCTCGCCGGTCCGCATCGTGACGCGGGTCTGTTGCCAGTTGATCGCCCAGTCGATGAACACGATCACGAGTGCAATGACCGAGACGAGCCAGATCACATGTACGGCGTGCTTGGAGACGCCCTCATTGACGCCGGTGCGGATCAGCAACGGGATCGCGAGCGTTGCCACCGCGTCGAGCGCGACGAGCACGAAAGCGAACAGCAGTGGCCGCAGAAGCGGCCGGAGAAGTTTCTTGAGCGTGAAATGCGGGTCGGGTGCCGCGGCGGCGCGCTCGTCGACGTTGGGTACATCGGTGATCGGCGGTAGCTTGCCCACGGCCGCGAGGAGCTCCGGCGTTGCCGGCATGCTCGCGAGCGCCGTCGTCATCGGTCCGCCGGCGGCGCTCACCCGCCCGCCGCCCCCGACGCGTCCGCCACCGCCGAGGCCGGCGGCCGACCCGGACGGCAACGGTGAGTCATCGCCGCCGACCAGGTCCGCCGGCGCCTTCGACTCGTCCCAGAGCGCCGGCGTCACGCCGTCGACCTGCGCGTCGACAACCGGTGCGTCGACCTCGACCTCGCCGGCGTCGATACCTTCGGCGTCGTCGCCCGGGCCGGCGAGCAGCAGTCGGTAGAGCGGGCAGCGCGCCTCGAGCTCCGCGGCCGTACCGGCATCGACCAGTCGACCGCCATCGAGGACGGCGATGCGGTCGGCCAACTCGAGCGTCGATCGCCGGTGCGCGATGAGCAGTGTGGTGCGGCTGGCCATCACGCGGTGCAGGGTCGCGTGGATCTCGGCCTCCACGCGCGCGTCGACGGCCGACGTCGCGTCGTCGAGCAGCAGCACCCGCGGGTCCGTAATGAGCGCGCGGGCGAGCGAAACGCGCTGACGCTGACCGCCGGAGAGGGTCAGGCCTTGCTCGCCGATCACCGTGTCGTATCCGTGCGGCAGCTCCATGATGAACTCGTGCGCCTCGGCCTGCTTCGCCGCCGCGATGACCTGTTCGTCGGTCGCGTCGGGCCGGCCGTACGCGATGTTCGCCTTGACCGACTCGGAGAACAGGAAGCTGTCCTCCATCACCAGACCGATCGAGGCGCGCAGCGAGTCCATCGTCAGGTCGCGGACGTCATGACCGCCGATGCGTACGGAACCGTCCTGCACGTCGTAGAAGCGCGGCAGCAGCATCGAGATCGTCGACTTGCCGGATCCGGACGTGCCGACGAGCGCGACCGTCTCCCCCGGCCGTACGTGCAGGGTCAGCCCGCGCAGCACTGGTTGAGACGCGACGTAGCCGAACGTCACGTCGACGAGCTCGACATCCGGCGTCGCGGCATGGTCGAGCGCGCTCGCATCCGGCTTCTCCGTCACGACCGGCCTCGAGTCGATCACCTCGAATACCCGGATAACGCTCGCCCGCGCCTGCTGGCCGATCGTGAGCAGCGTTGACAACGTCCGTACCGGCCCGACCAGCTGGGCCAGGTAGGTGGAGAAGGCCAGGAACGTACCCAGGGAAATGCTGCCTTCGACCGCAAGGTAACCGCCCAGCGCGAGCACGCCGACCTGGCCGAGCGCCGGGATCGCCTGCAGGGCCGGGTTGTAGACGGCGGTGAGCTTGGCCGAGCGCACCCGCGACCCGAACAGGCGGCGGGCAACCGCGTTGAGCTTGCCGAGCTCCTGCGCCTCTTGGCCGAAGCCCTTTACGACGCGGACGCCGGTGACGGCGTCGTCGACGACGGCGGCCACCGCGGCCGACTGTTGCTGGGCCTCCCAGGTTGCGGGGAACAGCCGCTTACGGGCCAAAATCGAGATCCATAGCAGGCCTGGACCGACCGCCAGCGCGACGACGGTCAGCAGCGGGGACAGCACCGCCATCACGACCAGCGACAGGACGAACAGAAGCAGGTTGCCTACCATGATCGGCATCATCGACAGCAGGCCCTGGACCATCGTGATGTCGCTCGTCGCGCGCCCGATGATCTGGCCGGTCTGCAGCTGGTCCTGGCGCGCCCCGTCCAGCCGGGACAGCGCACCGAACATCTCTTGCCGCAGATCGTGCTGGACGTCCAGGGCGAGCTTGCCGCCCATGTATCGACGCATGAACGTCAGGCCGTAGGACGCCAGCGCGGCGACGATGAGAAGCGCCGCCAGCGGCCCGAGCGCCCGCTGATGCGACAGGATCGAATCGTCGATGATCGTGCGCTGCACCAGCGGCACGAGCGCGGTGATCGTCATGCCGGCCACCGACGCACCGAACGCGAGAATGACCTGCTTGCGATAGCGCATGCAAGCGGTGACGATGCGGCGAAGCCAGCCGCGCGTCTCGGCGTCCGGGGTTGGCCGGGCGTGCGTCATACGGTGGCCTCCGCGGCCTCGGGAATGGGAACGGGTACGGGTACGGGTACGGCGATCTTGTGGCGGAGCCGCTCGTCGAGCACCTCACCAATGGCGATGAGATCGGCCACGAGCCGGTCGCCGGCGATCTCGTCGAAGAGCGGGCCAAGCTTCGCGACGTAGGCCTGATCGGCTCGACGGAGCGCGGCGCGGCCAGCGTCGGTGACGCGGAGTTGGACGACCCGACGGTCACCCGGCTCGCTTTCCCGCACCGCATAGCCGGCGGCCACCAGTCCGTCCGCGATCGCGGTGAGCGTCGGCCGCCGTACGGCCAGGCGCTCGGCGAGCATGGCCGACCGGATGCCGCCGTGGCTCAACGCCATGAGAACCCGGTACTGCGGGATCGTGAGACCCGAGTCGACCGTTTCGAGCAAGCGGTTCAGCCTGGTCAGCACACGTACGGCGTCGATACGATCCGGCGTGTCAGTCACAGTTCCATACTCTAATACTTAGAGTGCCTAACCTTCCAACGTAGTTTGACATCGGCGGCCGTCGGGTATTCCGACGTCACGTGGAAGGGGAGTGGACATGGGCATCCTGTTGCTTGTCTTGTTGTTGGCGCTGATCCTGGGTGGCCTGGGTTTCGCGGTGCACGTCCTGTGGTGGATTGCGCTCATCGTTCTGATCGTATGGATCGTGGGATTCTTTGCCCGCGGTACGGCGACCGGCGGCGGACGGTCCCGCTGGTACCGGTGGTAGGTAACTCCTAGGCCCCGCGGTGCGGGGTGAACCGGCTGCGAGCCGGAGCGCCGAACCTCGATGAGTGGGCCGGTCACATCCGTGTGACCGGCCCACATTGTCGGCCCACCGGCGTGCGAGGCTGATCGTGTGACCGGACCCCTGCCGATTCGAGGCAGCATCGCGATCCCCCGTGGCGAGCTTCGATGGCGGTTCTCCCGATCGAGCGGCCCCGGCGGTCAGGGCGTCAATACGGCCGACTCACGCGTCGAGCTTCTCTGGGACCTCGCAGCCTCAGACGTGTTGCCACCGCCGCTCAAGAACCGCGCCGTCGAGCGCCTGAGCGGCCGGCTGGTCGACGGTGTGCTGTCGGTCGTCGTGAGCGAGGAGCGCGCGCAGCTCCGCAATCGCGCGATTGCCGAAGCCCGGCTCGCGAAGCTCGTCGCGGACGCAATCACGCCACCGCCGGCGCGGCGGCATCCGACGCGACCGACCAAGGGCTCCGTACAACGGCGGCTGGACAGCAAACGCCGGACCAGCCGGATCAAACAGGGGCGCCGGCGTCCGGCCGACTGAACCGCCGCGCCGGCTGCGGCGCCGACGCCGGCCGATCGACCGATGTGGTCAGAAACGGCGTGAGCAGGCCGGGCGTCGCCGCGTCGGCCAACGCGATCGCATCGGACTGTGCCAGGTCGAGTACGTCGTAGTGCTGCCGTCCGGCCGCGGTCGTCGCGATGAGCGTCACGAGTCCGGCGCGTCGCTGGAAGAACGACATCCGCTCGTTCCAGCCGATGATGCCGGCGGTCGCGAGCATGTAGCGCCGGCGAACCAGCGATCCCTGCCGAGTCACCAGAAAGCCGTCGCCGAGCGCATGGCCGAGGTTGCGGTAACGATCGAGCGCGACCGGCAACGCGAGCAGGAAGATCACCAAGCCCCCAACGGGGAACCCGATCGGCCAGTTCGCAAACCACCACAGCACGATGAGTACGGCGGTCAGCACACCGGTCACGAGCAATGCCCGGTTGATGCGACGCCGGCGCGCCCGCGGTCCGTGCCGGATGAGTGCGACACTCGGCGGCGCGCTCGTCTCGATCACGTCGGCCACCACGCGATCGACCTCCTCGGCCGGCGCGGCCGGCAATAGCACCGAGCCGCCGCGTTCGGCACCGCGGCCCACCCTCAGGCCCGTGGTGATGGCGATGGCGCGCGCGCCGCGGACGCGGCGAAGCAGGATCGGTTCACTGATCTCGGCACCGCGAAGGCGGCGTGCCTCGATCGTGGTGGCACGGGTCGTCAACAGCCCGCGCGTCACGTGCAGGGTCGCACCGTCGCGGGTGAGCTGGAAGTCCCAGAACGCGAGGAGGTAGCCGCCGGCGGATAGCAACGACACGATCACGATCACGATCAACAGGACGACGATGACGGCGAAGACGAGCGGCAGCTTCGCCAGGTCGTCACTGGCCGTCCGTACAGCGCCCACGTTGGCCGGATTCACATGCGCCTGATTGACGACGTTGGCAAGGAAGCCCGCGAAAACGCCGATGGTGACGAGTCCGGACAGCGTGAACGGGGCGTAGCGCACCCAGGCCGGATCGAGCCGAGCGATGAGTCGCCGCGGCGGCGCGTCCGACGAGCCTACGGTCGCCGGCGTGTTGCCCGTCCTCGGCGACCTGACGTGACGGCCCTCGTGCAGCAGTTCGTTGCGCAGGCGCACGGCCGCCTCAGTGGTGAGCGCGTCGAGCCGCAGGCCGTCCTCTTTCTTCCGGTCGGTCTGGCCGGTCCCGATCGTGATCCGGGCGAGGCCCAGGACGCGATGCATGAGGTGGCTGGTGACATCCACGGTCCGTACCCGGTCCCGCGGCACCGACAGCGTGCTGCGGCCGAGCAGACCGCGCCGCACCTGGATCTGCGTCGGTGTCACGCGATAGGTCGTGGTGAACCACCGGATCAGACCGAGCGCGACCACGATCAGGACGGCCGCGTACGGCCACAGATTCCGGTCCCCCCGCCCGAACACGATGAGCACGAGCAGCGGGATGATCGCCCGTCGCAACTCCTGCACGGGGTGGACGAGAAGCATGCGTACGGACAGCCGGCGCCACCCCTCGCCGGCCTGATCGGTCAGCGTGGTGAGCGCCGTCGCATCGGCCGCCGGCACCGCTGGGATTGGCGCGTCCGGCTCGCCCGCCGGCCGAGCCGCCTCGCCGAGCGGCGCGGACGACTCCTGGATCGGCGCGGACGACTCCCGAATGGGCACGGCCGGTTCGCCGGCGTGCACCGGATCGCCGTCGGTCACGTCGCGTCTCCCTCCGACGCCTGCGTGATCGTCGTCAAGTCGTCAACCAATCGTTGCGCGACATCCAGATCAAGGGCGTGGATGCGGATCGGTCCGGCGGCCGAGGCGGTTGTCACAGTCACGTTCGCGAGTCGGAAGATCCGCTCGAACGGACCACGGTGCATATCTACGGTCTGGATGCGCGATATCGGCGCGATGCGACGTTCCTGGGTAAACCAACCCGTCTGCGTGTAGACGGCCTGATCGGTGGTTTCCCACCGATGCACACGATATCGCCATTGCGGCATGACGAGCAGATGTGCGACCGCCGCGAGCGAGACGACGACGAGCACGATCGCGTGAACGGCCGCGTGTGTTGTGTCGTTGATCCACCACACGATCTGGATCGCGGTCAGCGCCAGCCATACCGGAAGGGCGCGGAGCGTCCAATAGCCGATCGCGCGGCGCGCCACGAGGTTAGCGGGCGGGCGGAGGGTCGGCCGTTCGATGGACTGCACCGAGAAATCTTGGCACAGGGATGCCACACATGGTGAATGCCGACGGGCCGCCGCCCGCCGTCACGCCGGCCCACGAGGCGTTGGCACGCCAAGATCTACTCAGCTCCGCACCGACGATGGCGCGGATGGCCG
>DASQPR010000299.1:0-2263 GCA_035643815.1 Micromonosporaceae bacterium
ACGGCGTCGAGGATTTCATCCATGCGCGGCAGCACGTCGGCCGCGAAGTGAGCGCCCCAGTCGGGTCGAGTTCCATCGGCGTCGACGAACCCATACTCCCGGGCGAGAGTCCAGGTGGCCAGCGACTGACCGGTGCGCGCCATGATGTCCGGATCGGTGGCGAGCGCCACCACGGCACGTCCGATGAACGTTGGCGTCTCCGAGAACGCGAAGTGCTCGTCTTTCGCGATCCCATCGCGCCAGGTGTCCTCCGTGACCCCGAACCCGTCGAGCATGGCTTCGGAGCGTAGGAAACCGGGAGTCAGCGCGACCGCCGCGACGTGATGCTGCCGGAGCTCGGCCGCCTGGCGGCGCGCGAGCCGGATCACCGAGTGCTTCGCGAGATCGTAGAAGAAGCTGCCGCGGTATCCGTCCGGCATCTGGGCGACGGACGTCTCGTCGCCGTCGGTGACCTCGACGACGAGTCCTCGCTTACGCGCAATCATGAGCGGCAGGGCGGCGTGACTCGTGACGACGTGGGAATCGACCGCCGTATGCAGCAGCCGGAGGCCGCTGGCAAGGTCGTGCTCCCACATGGGCACCCACTGCGTCAGATGGTCGCCGCCCCAGACGTCATTGACGAGAACGTCCAGCCGACCGTCGTCCTCGGTGCGGATCCGCTCGACGACGGCAGCGACCTGCACCGGGTCGGTGTGGTCGCAGCGCACGGCTATGCCCTCGCCGCCGGCCGCCGTAACGAGCTGCGCCGTTTCCTCAATCGTCTCCGGCCGGTCCATCTCCGAACGCGCGGCCCGCGTCGACCGGCCGGTCACATAAACCCGGGCACCAGCCGCCCCGAGCGCGACGCTGATGCCACGGCCGGCACCGCGGGTGCCCCCGGCCACGAGCGCGACCTGCCCGGTCAGGGCACGGATTTCAGCCATGCCCCGATGCTAGGTCCGAGGTCCGACAGGTCGCTGGCGGTCGACATGACGACGTCGACCTGGCGTCGGCGGTGCGTGGCAGTTGTCGTACCCGCGCGGTCAGCGCTTGCCCAACGACCGCGAGATGACCAGGCGCTGGATCTGGTTCGTGCCCTCGACGATCTGGAGCACCTTGGCCTCCCGCATATAGCGCTCGACCGGGTGATCGGAGACGTAGCCGTAGCCGCCGAGGATCTGTACGGCGTCGGTGGTGACCGCCATGGCCATGTCCGTCGCGAACAGCTTGGCCTTCGCGGCCTCGGCCGAGTAGGGCCGACCGGCGTCGCGCAGGCGCGCCGTGGCGAGCAGCAATGCGCGGGCGGCGGCCACCTGCGTCGCCATGTCGGCGAGCATGAAGCCGATGCCTTCGAACGCCGCGATGGGCTGGCCGAATTGCTCGCGCTCCAGCGCGTAGGCGACGGCATAGTCGAGCGCGGCCTGGGCGAGTCCGACGGCGCAGGCGGCGATGCCGAGGCGGCCCGCGTCCAGCGCACTCATCGCGATGCGGAACCCGATGCCCTCCTCACCGACAAGCCGGACGGCGGGCACGCGCGCGTCCTCGAACGCGATCTGCGCGATCGGCGAGGATCGCAGGCCCATCGTCTTCTCTCGGGGCAGGGGGTTGATGCCGGGCGTCGACGCGTCCGCCAGCACGCACGAGATGCCGGCCGCGCCGGGCCCACCGGTCCGGCAGAAGACGTTGTAGAAGTCGGCGACGCCGGCGTGCGTGATCCAGGCCTTGGTGCCGTTGAGCACGTATTCGTCGCCGTCGCGAATGGCCCTCGTGGTGAGAGCGGCGGCATCGGAACCACCCTGTGGCTCGGACAGGCAGTACGCGCCGAGCAGCTCGCCGCCGAGCATGGCCGGCAGCATCTCGTCGCGAATCGCATCGGTGCCGTACGCCGCCAGCGGGTAGCACGAGAGCGTGTGTACGGAGACAGCCTCGGCCACGGCCAACCAGCGACTGGCGAGCACCTCGAGCACCTGGACGTACACCTCGTACGGCTGCGCCGCGCCACCGTACGCCTCCGCGTACGGCAGGCCGAGCAGTCCCGACCGTCCGAGCGTACGGATCACCTCACGCGGGAACTCGCCGCGCGCCTCAAAGTCGTTGACCCGCGGCGCGAGCTCACGATCGGCGAGGTCGGTCGTCAACTCGAGCAGCGCGGCGGCATCCTCGGTGGGCAGGATCCGTTCGATGGTCACGGGCGCGGTCCTTCACGTCTTGCCGTCGTTGTCGGTCGTACCGTCAGCGATCGTGCCATCAGAGGTAGACCAGGTCGGTGGGTCGAGTGTTGAGC
>DASQPR010000300.1:0-2238 GCA_035643815.1 Micromonosporaceae bacterium
GAGCAGATTAGCGCCCGCGCCGTTGGCACGCCGGCGGCGACCATGACCTCCTTCGCGACGGCCTTCGAGCCCTCCAACTGCGACGCCGTGCCCGACGGTCCGAACACGGCAATCCCTTTGGCGCGTACGGCATCGGCGACGCCCGCGACGAGCGGCGCCTCCGGACCGACCACCACGAGATCGGCGTGCTCGTCGACGGCTAATGCGGTGACGGCGGCGCCGTCGTTGATATCGAGCGGGCGAAGCTCGGCCCGGTCGCCGGACGCGACCAGACGGACGGACGCCATGCCCGGGTTGCCCGGCGCACAGATCAGTGCGGTGACCGATGGATCCGCCGCGAGCGCCAGTGCCAGGGCGTGTTCCCGGCCACCGGACCCGAGAAGGAGTAGACGCACCGCATCAGGCTACCGGTGCCCGCGCTGGACGGTCGGCGCCGGTGCACACATATCGGGCCGATGCGGCGGCGTCGGGCGGCTGACACCCTCGCATCGGATGCCGGTTATTGACAGGCCACGATCTCGATCGATCGAATGTCCACAAGTCCGGGTCACACCAGACTTGTGGCGCCCGCACCTCCCCCGTACGGGTGGCACGTGTTGCACGGATCCGCGTTCCGGCGTGTTACGCCGTTAGCTCGCGGTCGGTGCCACGCACCGCATCCCCCAAGGTGCCCTCCAAGTGGCCCCGTCGGTGCCCGTCGGTGCCCGTAGGTGCACCGTGAGTGCCCCCGTAAGTGCCCTGTAAGTGCAAGGAAGGAGCTCCATGCGATCACACCTTGCGCGCCGGACCATAGCCCGACGTGCGCTGGTGCTGGCCGGCGCTGCGGTACTGACCGTGCCGTTCGCGACCAGCAGCGCGTTCGCGGCGACGAGCAGCCGCGCGACACTCGCCGGAAGCACGCCCTCCTGGGCGACGTCCGGTCGGATGGTCGGCTCGCCGTCCGCGTCCACCAAGATCTCGTTCAACGTTGTGTTGCCGCTACGCAACTCGGCCACGGCCGACAAGCTGGCGGCCGATGTCTCGAACCCCAAGAGTGCGTCCTACGGCCACTACCTGACCGCGGCGCAGTTCAACGCGCGATTCGCCCCAACCTCCGCCCAGGTCAACAAGGTCGCTGCCTTCCTACGCGGCGCCGGCATCAGCGTGACCGGCACGGCTCAAGGCAACCGGTGGATCCAGGCCAGCGCTACGGTCAGCCAGGTCAATACCGCGTTCTCGACGACCCTGCACAACTACAGCTACAAGGGTCACGTCATGCACGCGCCGAGCAGGTCACTGTCCGTGCCGTCGTCGATCGCCAGCCTCATCGCGGGCGTCGTCGGTGTCACGAACGACGGCGCATTGCGTACGCCGGCGAGCATTACGACCCCGGCCGGCGCCGGTGCCGACTCGTCGACTGGCCCGTCCGACGCGCTGCCGCCGCCGTCAACCTGCTCGACATTCTGGGACCAGCACGAGCAGACCGGACCGGAGGCCTATGGCAAGACGTCGTTCCCGACGCCGAACTGCGGCTACTCCGCCAAGCAGATCCGGACGGCGTACAAGACGCAGTCCGCGGTCCAGGCTGGTAACACCGGTCGTGGCGTCACCGTCGCGATCATCGACGCGTACGCCGCGCCGAACGTCGAGGCCGACACCAACGCGCTGAGCGTCATGAACGGCGAGCCGCAGTTCACGGCCGGACAACTCACGCAGACCACGTTCACGCCGTTCAACCTCCAGACCGAGTGCGGTGGCGAGGCAGGCTGGAACGAGGAGGAGACGCTCGACGTCCAGGCCGTCCACGGCATGGCACCCGGCGCGAACATCCACTACGTCGGCGCCATGAACTGTGACACCGGCATCGACGACGCGGTCAACTTCGTGATCCAGAACCACGTCGCGAACATCGTCAGCAACTCGTACGGGTTCCTCGGCGAAGACGGTCTCGGTGACGAGGTCGCGACCGAGCACTCGATGTTCACGCAGGCCGCGGTTCAAGGCATCGGCTTCTACTTCTCCTCCGGTGACTTCGGCGACAACACCACGGTCGGCGCTCCGCACCCGGAGCCGGACTTCCCGGCCTCGGACCCGTTGGTCACCGCCGTCGGTGGCACGAGCCTCGCGGTCACCTCGTCGAACAACTACCTGTTCGAGACGTCGTGGGGCAATAACCTCTCGTCGACCAACACGGCGACATCTCCGTCGTCGTACAACCCGGCTCCGCCCGGAGCGTTCCTGTCCGGTGCCGGTGGTGGC
>DASQPR010000301.1:0-5337 GCA_035643815.1 Micromonosporaceae bacterium
GGGGCTTAGGGCCGACGGCAAGGTCGCGTGATCGAGTGGGTCGCGCAACCAATAAGACAGCTTTGCCCGATCGCGCAGCCCAGGCTGGAGCACGAGGGTTCGATCTTGCAAGAAATCTTGCGGCTAGGCGTCTTGACGATCGCTTAATGCGACAGTGCCGCGGATGGTTTCGCGGTGGGTGCGGCCGTGCGCGATTCGCCGGTTGAGACAGTCGCGGGTGTGCTGGTGACTGTGTGCTCGGGTCAGGGCGATGCGGTAGCGGGCGGCGTTGGCGCGGCGGGCGCCGCAGCGGTTGAGCCGGCGTCTGCGGGTCCTACCGGATGAGTTCGGTCCGCGCCGAGGGCGGAGCCAATTGCGCGTACCCGTGAAGCATCCGGCGCGGACCGCGCGGCCAACGCCGCGGTCCGGCAGTCGGCGATGTACAGACTTCGGACTAGTACCCGGATTTCGTCGAGCGCGGTCGGCGGTACAGATAGCGCAAGATCGCCAGTGCCGAGAAGCACCGGTACGAGCGACGGTACGGCTGCCGCGTCGCCGCAGATGGAGACGGGCCGGCCGTGTCGGGCGGCCGCCGCGACGATGTCGGCTATCGACTGAATCACCACGGGCTCGGCCGCCGATAGCGGCCCCAACAGCGGATCCCGGCGGGTGCGTCGCATCAGCGTGGCGGTCAGGTCGTTGCTGCCAATGGACAGGAAGTCGGCCTCGGCAGCGATGGAATCGATGGCCGCGAGCGCCTGCGGTTGCTCGATCATCGCGCCGAGCGGCGGCACTGCGAGGTTTTCGGAGCGCGCTGCGTCAACAAGGAGCTTGCGGCAGGTGGCGAGTTCGTCCGCGGTCGCGACCATCGGGACCATGACCCGCAGGCGCGTGGCGATGCCGGCTCGAATGATGGCGCGGAGTTGGCCGACGAACGCATCCGGGTTGGCGAGCAGCAGGCTCAGGCCGACGCCGATCGCGTCGAACTGTGTGCCGGCACCGGCCAGAAACGGTGGTAGCTTGTCGGGCGCGAAGTCCAACGTGCGTATGGTCACGGGCATGTCACGCAGCGGGGCGAGCACGGGCGTGAGCGCCGCGATGTGCTGCTCGTACGTCGGCCATGCGCGAGCGGACAGGAACGGCAGCTCCGTACGCAACAGGCCGACGCCATCGGCGCGGGCGTCGCGGGCGGCGCTGGAGTCGGCCGCGGTCGCCACGTTCGCGAGCAGTGTGACGTGGTAGCCGTCTCGGGTCGTGGCGGGAATGGATCGGGTCGCTGCGGCCGCCGCACGGCGGGCGCGGCGGGCCGCCATCGCGTCCTTGGCGGCTCGCGCTTCGCCATCGATCGGGTCGACGACGACGACGCCATCGTCGCCGTCCACGACGATCGGCGTTCCGTCTGGCGCGTTGAGCAACGACTCGGCGACGCCGAACACGGCGGGGACGCCGTTCGCGCGGGCGACGATCGCGGTGTGCGACGTACCACCGCCGATGACGGAGACCACGCCGGTCACCCGGTCGCCGTGGGTTAGCACGTCGTCGGCGGCGACCTCGTATCCGATGAGCACAATGTGTGCGTCGGTCTCCGCCGGGCGATCGACACCGCCGCGAAGGTGGGCGAGCAGCCGGCGGCCGACGGCGCGTACATCGGCGGCACGCGCGGCGAGCGTCGGGTCGGGCAGGTCGGCGAGTAACGCCGCGTATGCGTCGATCGCTTCGGTGACCGCGGCCGCGGCGCCCAGGCCGGCGGCGACCGCGTCGTCGATTGCGGCTCGCAGCTGGGGGTCGGCAGCGATCAGCCCCGCCATGTCGGCGATGTCGGCGAGGTCACCGCGCCCGTCGGCACGCAGGGTGGCCGCGAGCGCGGCGATGTCGGCGACAACCGCCTCGACCGCATCGGCGACCATCGCATTGTCGGTCCCGCCTCGTCCGCGCGCCGGATCCCGGTCATCGGCCACCATCGGCAGCCGGCCCACAGTCAACGCAGCCCCGTAGCCGTGGCCGTCGGCACCCGGTGACCCGTTGAATTCGCGCCTCGGGCCGCCGGACATCAGGCTGCTGACGTTGTCGCGTCGGCGAGCGCGGAGAAGATCAATGAGGTCGACGTCGCGCCCGGATCCTGGTGGCCGACGCTGCGAGGGCCGAGGTACGACGCTCGGCCCTTGCGTGCCTGCAACGCGATCGTCGCGCGCATCCCATCGGCCGCGGCGGCAGCGGCCGCGGCGGCAGCGGCCGACAGGCGTGTATCGGGCTGTGCACCGAGTGCTTTGGTAAACGCGAGGACCGCGGGCCCGTATGCGTCGACCATCGTCTTGTCTCCGGGCGCCGCCGCGCCGAGCCGCTGGATCGCATCCAGTCCGGCCTGCAACGCCTGGCCGAACTCGGCCGCAGTGCAGGTCGGACCGGGAAGCGCCTTGCCGATGGCCCGAAACGCCGAACCGTAGAGTGGCCCGGATGCGCCACCGACCTTGGACACGAGCGTGTTGCCGGCCTTGACAAACACGTCGCCGACGGTGGCCGCCTCGAATCCGTCAAGTGCGGCGCGGACGGCAGTGAACCCGCGGTCGAGGTTCACGCCGTGATCGGCGTCCCCGATCGCGGAGTCGAGCTGGGTGAGATGCTCAGCCTGTGACGCGACGGCGGTCGCAATCATTTCAAGCCACCGGCGAGCGAGCGGGACGTCCACAAAGCCTCCTCGTCGTTACTGCGGTGCCGACCGGTGCGGGCTGACCGTACCAACGGGCTCAGCGCAGCTGACCGCCCGACGCTGGCCAACTGCCCCAGCGCTGCTAACTGGCCCAGCGCAGTGCGGCGGTCTTTACCGGAGCGTCCCACAGTCGCAGCACCTCGTCATCGGCCCGACACACCGTGAGCGACATGCCGGCCATGTCAAGGCTGGTGACGTAATTGCCAACGAGGGTCCGTGCGATCACCACGCCGCGCTCCTTGAGAAGCGCCGCGACCTCGCCGAAGACGACGTAGAGCTCGATCATCGGGGTACCGCCGAGGCCGTTGACGATGACGATCACCCGGTCGCCCTCATTGAGCGGCTTGGCGGTGAGGATCGCGTTGACTGTGAGCGCGACGATCTCCTTGGCTGGCGCGAGCTTGCGGCGCTCGCGGCCGGGCTCGCCGTGGATGCCGACGCCGACCTCTATCTCGTCGTCGGGCAGCTCGAATCCGGGCTTTCCGGCCGCCGGCGGGGTGCAGGCGGTGAGCGCGACTGCGAACGACGCGGAGTTCGTGTTCACCTTGCGGCCCACCGCTGCGACGTCGGCGAGCGTGGCGCCCTCCTCGGCGCGTGCGCCAGCCACCTTCTCGACGATGAGCGTTGCGCCGGTGCCGCGGCGGCCGGCGGTCCACGTCGAGTTCTCGACCGCGACGTCGTCGTCGACGAGCACGGTCTCCACCGCGGTCCCGTCGTCGCCGGCCAGTTCCGCGGCCATCTGAAAGTTGAGCACGTCGCCCGTGTAGTTCTTGACGATGTGTACGACACCCGACCCCGAGTCGACCGCCTTCGTGGCGGCGAGGATCTGGTCAGGGACTGGCGAGGTGAAAACCTCGCCGGGGCAGGCCGCGTCGAGCATGCCGACGCCGACAAAGCCACCATGCAGCGGCTCATGGCCGGAGCCGCCACCCGACACCAGCGCGACCTTGCCCGGCACCGGGCCGCCGGCACGCGCGATGTACTGGTTGTCGAAGTCGACGCGGAGGTCGTCGTGTGCGGCGGCGACGCCGACGAGCGCCTCGCGTACCACGTCGGCGGCGCCGTTGATGAACTTCTTCACGAGCTCGCTCCTTCAGTAGCCGGCACGGACGCGATGGTCGGTGCGGGGACGTGGGCGGCGGATCGTACGGCCGTCATGGCGACGTACAGCGCGCCGGCGACGGCTGCGCCGACGAACTCTGCGATCAGGTAGATGGGCAGCTGGCCCCACTCGACCTTGCCGCCGGCGAGTTGCAGGACCAGCATCGGGCCGAGCGTGCGCGCCGGGTTGATGGAGGCGCTCGTAGCCGGTGCGACCGGCACGATAGCGGCGAACACCGCCACGCCGATGGCGAGGCCCGCGAAGCCGCTGGGCGCCTTGGCGTGAATCGCGCCGAACACCACGAACGCAAGGATGAACGTGCCGACGGCCTCCGCGACAAAGGCTTGGCCGCCGTGCACACCGGGATGGTACGCGGCAACGCCGAGCCCGACGTCCACCGCCTTGTGGCCGAGTACCCCGATGATCGCGTAGGCGCCAAGTGTCGCGCCGGCAACCTGCGCGACAATGTAACCAGGCACCGAGCGCCACGGCATCTTGCCGGTGAGCGCGAGTGCGACGGTGATGGCCGGGTTGATCTGGCATCCTGACACGTGACCGATCGCGTAGATCATCGCGACCACGATCATCGCAAACGCGAACGAGATCATTCCGAGTTCCGCCATCGTGAACGGTGCGCTACCACCGATGATCAGCGTCGCAGGCACGGAACCGACACCCACGAAGACGAGCATCGCGGTGCCCAGCACTTCTGCGAGGAGCTTCTGGGAGTACGAGAAATCTTCCATGCCGCCCTCCAGCGTCCGAGAGGAAGTTGGACGGCCGTTCGGCATTGCCGAATGGTGTTCGGAAGTTATCGTTTGTTTCACAGGAATGTCAAGGGTGCAAAAGTACGGAGTTATCTGAGGCTTGCGTAGGGTCACAAATCGCCCATCCGCAGCACTCGACACCGTGGGCGACCCGCGGCCGGCCCGGCAATGACACGGTCGAGCCGGACTGATCTCAGTACTGCCGTGCCGGGCGGCCAGCGCCGAGTTCGGGGGACAGCATCCGCGCAATCTCCCGTACGTCTACCGCATGCGTCTCCCTGACGCCATCGGCGAGCAGCCGCTCGACCGGGCCCACCAAGCCGATCGCGCCGATCACACCATCCCGGTCGAACACCGGAGCCGCGATGCCGGCGTCGCCGATGGCGGCCTCGCCGTCCTCGGTCGCATATCCGGCCGCACGAGCAGCCGCGAGTTGCTCCTTGAGCACCGCCGGATCGACGATTGTGCTTCCGGTCAACGGAGCCAGTGGCTCGGACAACAGATCACCGGTGTCGGAAAGGTGAGCCACGATCGCCTTGCCCAGCGCGCACGTGTGCCACGGCAACGCGGCACCGACCTCGAGCACCTGGATCGCGCCCTCAGGTCGGAACGCGTGGTGCAGGACGAGCACATGATCGCCAGACAACACAGCTACCCACACCGCCTCGCCGGCGCGATTGGCGAGCGAGTCCGCCCAGACCACCGATCGTGCCCGGAGCTCGTGGCCCTCCAGGTAGGAATTGCCGAACTCGAGTAGCGCGGACCCGAGACCGTACCGTCCG
>DASQPR010000302.1:0-6723 GCA_035643815.1 Micromonosporaceae bacterium
GCGATCAAGTAACGGAGGTATATTCTGACTCCACAATCGCGCGGGCGATTCCTCGCGTACATTCTTGTTGGGGCTTGTGAGAGGCGATTCGTCCCGTCCTTGATGACCTCACAATCGTCGCTACACAGCCCCCGAATAGCGCTTTGTGGATGTTCGGGACCACCATTGTCGCGGTGGATCATCGTCATCCGAGCCGGCTACGTCGATACCGGTCAACGCATGCTTATCGGTCCGGTGATCGAGTTTGCCCCAGCCATGCCGCACCACATGCGGCTTAGTCAGCTGTCCTTTCGCGAGGGCAGATTCTCGAGGGGGTGCGCACCATGACGGTGACGCCGACCGACCAACGGCGCAACGATGGGGACAAGCCCAGCGATGCGGACGAGCCTCTCGTCCATATCCTCTGGATGAACGGCGGCCTGGGTTGTGACGGCGATTCGGTGGCGCTCACCGCCGCCACGCAGCCCAGCATCGAGGAAATCGCCCTCGGCGCTCTCCCGGGCCTGCCGAAGGTCGCGGTCCACTGGCCCTTGATCGATTTCGAATGCGGTCCGGAGCAGGGCGCGGACACCTTCATCGAGTGGTGGCACAAGGCCGATCGAGGGGAACTCGAGCCGTTCGTGCTCGTCGTCGAGGGCTCCATCCCCAATGAGGCGATCAAGCCGGAGGGGTATTGGTGCGGCTTCGGCAACAACCCGGCTACGGGCCAGCCGATGACGACGAGCGAGTGGCTGGACCGCCTGGCGCCGAAGGCCACGGCGGTGCTCGCCGTCGGCACCTGCGCCACGTACGGCGGCATCCACGCGATGGCCGGCAATCCGACCGGAGCGATGGGCGTGCCTGACTACCTCGGCTGGGACTTCAAGTCGAAGGCCGGCCTGCCGATCGTCAACGTTCCCGGCTGCCCGATCCACCCGGACAACCTGAGCGAGACAATCCTTTACCTGCTGTATCAGGTGGCCGGCCAAGCGCCGATGATTCCCTTGGACGAGGCGCTGCGCCCCCGATGGCTATTCGATGCCACCGTCCACGAGGGCTGCGACCGGGCCGGCTACTACGAACAAGGCGAGTTCGCCAGCGAGTACGGCTCACCTAAGTGCCTGGTCAAACTCGGCTGCTGGGGACCCGTGGTGAAGTGCAACGTACCCAAGCGCGGCTGGATCAACGGCGTCGGCGGCTGTCCGAACGTCGGCGGTATCTGCATTGCCTGCACGATGCCGGGCTTCCCGGACAAGTTCATGCCGTTCATGGACGAGCCGCCCGGCGCCCGTGTCTCCACCGCCGCCAGCAGCATGTACGGCACCGTCATCCGTACCCTCCGCGGGTACACGGCCAGAACTGCCGACAAGGAGCCGAAGTGGCGCAAGCGCGGCTCCGACCTGACCACCGGCTACCAGAAGACGTGGTGATCTCATGACGACGACAGCCGACAAGGCAACCGCGGACACGACAGGCGGCAAGAAGAGCGACCTCGTCGAGATGGCGTGGGATCCGATCACGCGCATCGTCGGCAGCCTCGGCATCTACACCAAGATCGATTTCAAGCAGAAGCAGGTCGCCGAGTGTCACAGCACATCGTCGATCTTCCGCGGCTACAGCATCTTCATGCGCGGCAAGGATCCACGCGATGCGCACTTCATCACCAGCCGGATCTGCGGCATCTGCGGCGACAACCACGCGACCTGCTCGGTCTACAACCAGAACATGGCATACGGCGTGCGCCCGCCACATCTCGGCGAGTGGATCATCAATCTCGGTGAGGCCGCCGAATACATGTTCGACCACAACATCTTCCAGGAGAACCTGGTCGGCGTGGACTTCTGCGAGCGGATGGTCAAGGAGACCAATCCGGGCGTGCTGGAGAAGGCCAACCGCACCGAGTCGCCGCACGCCGCTGACCACGGCTACAAGACGATCGGCGACATCATGCGGGCGCTCAACCCGCTCGAAGGCGACTTCTACCGCGAGGCCCTTCAGGTCAGCCGCTACACCCGCGAAATGTTCTGCCTCATGGAAGGCCGGCACGTACATCCGTCGACGCTCTACCCGGGCGGCGTCGGCACGGTCGCGACCATCCAGCTGTTCACCGACTACCTGACCCGTCTGACGCGTTACGTGGAATTCATGAAGCGCGTCGTACCGATGCATGACGATCTGTTCGACTTCTTCTACGAGGCGCTGCCCGGCTACGAGAAGGTGGGACAGCGACGCATCATGCTCGGCTGCTGGGGCAGCTTCCAGAACCCGGAGCACTGCGACTTCACGTACCGGAACATGGCCGACTGGGGCCGCAAGATGTTCGTGACCCCGGGCATCGTGCTAGACGGCAAGCTCATCACGACCAGCCTCGTCGACATCAACCTCGGCATCCGCATCCTGCTGGGGCACTCGTACTACGAAGACTGGGTCGGCAAGGACATGTTCGTGACCCACGACGAGCTGGGTAACCCGATCGACCCACGGCATCCGTGGAATCAGCACACGATCCCGAAGCCGGGAAAGCGCGACTTCGACAACAACTACAGCTGGACGATGTCGCCGCGCTGGTTCGACGGCACCGATCACCTCGCGCTCGACACCGGCGGCGGACCCATCGCGCGTCTGTGGTCCACGGCGCTGGCGGGTCTCGTCGACATCGGCTATGTGAAGTCCACCGGACACAGCGTGCTCATCAACCTGCCGAAGACGATGTCCAAGCCAGAGGTCACCCTCGAATGGAAGATCCCGCAGTGGAGTAACGCGATCGAGCGGGACCGTGCGCGTACGTACTTCCAGGCGTATTCGGCCGCGTGCGCGCTGCACTTCGTCGAGCAGGCGCTGGCCGAGATCCGCGCCGGGCACACCAAGACGTGGGAATCCTTCAAGGTGCCCGACGAGGCGTTCAGTTGCGGGTTCACCGAAGCCGTGCGCGGCGTTTTGTCCCACCACATGGTCATCAAGGGCGGAAAGATCGCGAACTACCACCCGTATCCGCCGACGCCGTGGAACGGCAGCGTCCGAGACGTGTACGGCACGCCGGGACCATACGAGGACGCCGTACAGAACACGCCCATCTTCGAGGAGAATCCGCCGGACCGATTCAAGGGCATCGACATAATGCGTGCCGTACGCAGTTTCGATCCCTGCCTGCCGTGCGGGGTGCACATGTACCTCGGCGGCGGGAAGACACTGCAGACCACCCACTCACCGATGGCGGTCACGCTGGCAACCTGACGCGGAGGGACAGCATGCCGCAACACAACAATGTGCGCGCCGCCGGCGAGCGCGTCGAAGGCCTGATCGGCGAATTGCGTTCGCAGCCCGATCCGCGCGTGGCCGAGGTCGCCGAGGAACTTGTCCGCACCCTCGTCGACCTCTACGGCGAAGGGCTCGCCCACGTCATGCACGTGGCCCAGAGCGTCGGCGACGAGAGCCCGCGCGAGCACGACGGCGGCGCTACCAACGCGTCCGAGCGCGACGGCGGCGCTACCAGCGGGCGCGCGGGCGAGCCGAACCGCATCGTCGAGCAGCTCGTCGCCGATCCACTGGTGGCAAGCCTGCTGCTCGTCCACGACCTGCACCCGGTCGACGTCGACACGCGAATCCAGCGTGCGCTCGATGATGTCCGGCCGTATCTGGGCTCCCATGCCGGGGGTGTCGAATATCTGGGTGTCGACGATGACGGTGTTGTTCGCCTGAAGTTGGAGGGCAGCTGCCACGGTTGCCCGTCCTCGACCGTCACCGTTCGCCTCGCGATCGAGAAGGCGATCGAGGAGGCCGCTCCGGAGACGGTCCGGGTCGAGGTCGCCGGCGTGGTAGCGGAGCAGTCGGCGCCGGCTCTGCTACAGATCGGTCGGCGGGTGCCCGAGCCGACGACACCGACGGAACCGGAGGGATCGACGGCACGAGGGGGGTCGATGCCAACGGCGGCGAAGGCAGTGGCGGCGGTTGAGCCCGACGGTTGGGCCCATCTGCCGTCCTGGCCGCCGGGCGGGTCCGATGCACGGCCAGTCATGGTTGCGGACGTCCCGGTGCTGGTTTGCCGCGTCGGCGGCGCGATGTTCGCGTATCGGGACAGCTGCCCGGAGTGCACCGCGTCGTTGTCGGGCGGACACCTGGTGGGGGAGTCGTTGCAATGTGCATCGTGTGGCCGCCGCTACGACGTACGCCTGGCCGGTGCCGGTCTCGACGATCCGCGACGTCACCTCGAGCCGCTGCCACTGCTTCAAGATGCTGACGGACTGCGGATCGCGATCGGCATGCCGGCGGGGTCGCGCGCATGACCGACGCACCGAGCGGGCTGCGTCGATTCGCGCGTCCGGCACCCGCATCCACGAGAGCGCACCCGGCGGGTCCGACGACGGGCGATGTACCGCGCTCAAATGTCCCGAGCGTAGATGTGCCGGCCGGTCGCGCGCCCGCGGAGAATGCGCCGGACGTCGAGCGCTGTGAGATGTGTCGGGCCGAGCTCGACGACCGTCACGGCCACGTTGTCGACCTCGAGAAGCGATCACTCGTCTGCACGTGCCGGGCGTGCTACCTACTGTTCTTTTCGCCCGGCGCGGGGCGTGGTCGCTACCGTGCGGTGCCGGAGGACGTCCATCACGATCCGGCGCATCACCTCGCCCCGACGGACTGGGACGCCCTGCAAGTCCCGGTCGGCACCGCGTTCTTCTTCCACAACTCTGACCTCGATCGTGTGGTCGGGTGCTATCCGAGCCCCGGCGGTGCGACCGAATGCGAGCTCGATCTCGGCGAGTGGCAGCGGTTGGCCGAGGAGCACCCGTTGTTCGGGGCGCTGGACCCGGACGTGCAGGCGATCTTTGCCAGCCGCACCGACGACGGCTTCGAGTATTTCCGGGTGCCCATCGACGTGTGTTATGCGCTCGTCGGCCAGGTACGGATGCGGTGGCGCGGGCTCGACGGCGGCGAGGAAATCCGTACGACTCTGGTCGCTTTCCTCGACGACCTCCGCCGCCGCAGCCAGCCGTGGGATGCCAGCACCGACCCGGCCGGGTGGGCCTGACCGTGGCGCGGCTCTCCTTCGACTGCATCGGCGCCCACGCCGAACCGTATGCGGCCGCCCCGACTCTGACGTTTCGGTTACGCGTCACCGAAACGACGGGCGTGGCGATCCACGCGATCGCGCTGCGTTGCCAGATCCGCATCGAACCGGCTCGGCGCCACTACTCTCCCGACGAAGCCGAACGCCTCTCGGATCTGTTCGGCGATGTCTCCCGGTGGGCAGACACCCTGAAGCCTGTTCAGTTCACCATGGCCGCGACTACCGTGCCCGGCTTCACCGGCGCGGTCGAGGTCGACCTGCCGGTGCCGTGTACGTACGACCTGGAGATCGCGGCTACGCGCTACTTCTATGCGCTCAAGGACGACGACGCGCCTCTTCTGCTGTTGTTCAGCGGCACGATCTTCGGCAAGAACGATGCCGGCGGTCTCGCGGTCGAGCAGATTCCGTGGAGCTCGGAGTGCACGTACCGGCTGCCCGTGTCGGTGTGGCGCGGCATGGTCGACCGCTACTTTCCAGGCAGCGCTTGGCTTCGGGTCGAC
Organism: Micromonosporaceae bacterium; assembly: GCA_035643815.1. Taxonomy (GTDB): domain Bacteria; phylum Actinomycetota; class Actinomycetes; order Mycobacteriales; family Micromonosporaceae; genus DASQPR01. The sequence goes on from DASQPR010000302.1 coordinate 5,545, forward strand.
CGGGACATCATCGACGCGCTCGCCCGCTACAAATCACGTGAGGCGCTTCCGACGTGGAGCGCCGCGATCGCGGCGCTGCTCGACTCGCAGGACGACCGGGCCGAGGAGCCAGCATGACCGCAAGCGAACCGACACTGATCGCCAAAGACGTCCGCGCACAACAGGCCACGGCGCGAGCGGTCGCCGACGCTGTCGTCTACGAGGGCTACGTCCTTTACCCCTACCGCGCCTCCGCGCAGAAGAACCGCAGCCGGTGGCAGTTCGGCGTAATCGTGCCGGCCGACTACGCCGCCGTCGAGCCGACCGAGTCGGCGATCAGCCAAACCGAATGCATTCTCGAGGCCGACGACGACGCCGATGTTACGGTCGTGATCCGCTACCTGCAGGTGCAGCGGCGCACGGTCCGCGACGCCAGCGGCGCGATGGTTGATTCGCTTGACCTGGACGGCGCGTCGGTCACCGCGTGGGACGAGGCTGTCGAGCACGAAGTGGTTGTCGGGGCGGCCGTAGCGGACTTGCGCGCAGCGCCCCTCGTACAACGGCTCGACGCACCCGAAGCCGAGGAGTCCGAACCGGTCCGCAGCGCCAACGGCGAGACGGTAGGCCGCCTGGTGCGCCGCCGCGAGCACCTACAGGCCACATTGACGGTCGGCGCGACGCCCTTGCCGGGTCCGTGGCGGGCATTGCGTTTGCGGGTACGTGTGGCGAACGCTTCTCTTCTCACAGACGAGCCGAGCACCCGCGAAGCCGCTCTGCCGATGGCACTCGTCGCCGTGCACACCATCGTGTCCGTCCGTCGCGGTGCCTTCATATCGATGCTCGAGCCGCCAGAGTGGGCCCGTACCGCCGTCGACGAATGCCACAATGTCGGCACCTTCCCGGTGCTCGCGGGCGTCGACCGCGGACATGATGTGGTTCTGTCGTCGCCGATCATCCTTTACGACCATCCGTCGATCGCTCCGGAAAGCCCCGGCGACCTCTATGACGGCACCGAGATCGACGAGATCCTGACGCTGCGGACGCTGGCGCTGACCGATGACGAGAAGCGGGCGGCCCGCGGCACCGATCCGCAGGCGGCCGCCATGATCGACCGCGTCGATGCGATGGACGCGATGACCATGGATCGACTCCATGGCGCGATCCGCTATCTGCGCCAGGTCACCGGCGAGACGCGGGACC
>DASQPR010000303.1:0-4133 GCA_035643815.1 Micromonosporaceae bacterium
CCCACCCCGTATGAGCGGTTGGAGCCGGTGATCGCGGAAATCGATCAAACTCACGGATCGAGGCCTCCGCGCCTTTGCCCTGCGCGCACTCGGTCAGGCCTATGTCGAGGTCGGACGACTTCTCGATGCAGATGACGCCTACACGAAATCGCTGGCTACGTATCGCACCATCGATGCGCCGATCGGCGAATGCCAGGCGCTCGTCTATCAGGGACGTCTGCTGCTTGAGCTAGGCGACATCGAACGGGCCGCGGCTCAATTCGGCGAAGCGCTGACTATCGTTCGAGAGCTTGGCGATGTCAGCGGCGTCGCGCAGTGCCTGCGCGGACTAGCGGCCGCGGACCGAGCTCGTGGCGATCTGGCCGCGGCTCGAGCCCGGTTGTCCGAGGCGCTGGAGCTGGTACGGCAACCCAAGCCGACATTTGCCGAAGAGAGGGTCATCGGTGACCTGAAATAGCTCGACCTTCTTGACTCCGCCACTTGACGTTGAACGGGCGCGTGCACTGGGAATTCGGCGGCCGGCGCTCCGAACGCCCCCGTGGTGTTCGGAGCGCCGACACACAACGCGCATCGAAGGGCCGCTGTGTCGCTGGTGACATCCTGATCCGGCTGCGCTCCCAAGTACTTCCCAAATCCTTCCCAGCCGGCTAGCGACTTCGCGTCGAGCCGGTCAACCACGCGTACGGGGTGCGATCCAGCCCTCGTCGGCCAGCCGTTCTAGCACCATGCTGATGCCCGCGTCGACGCTGACACGGCTCGTGTCCACGACGATGTCGGCGTCGGTCGGCTCCTCGTACGGGTCGTCGATGCCGGTCATCCCGGTGATCAGACCCGCGCGCGCCTTGGCGTACAACCCTTTGCGGTCCCGTTGTTCGCACACCTCGAGCGGCGCCGCGACATAGACCAGGACGAAGCCGGCCCCAGCCGCCGACGCCTGCGCGCGGGCGGTGGCACGAGCGGCGGCGTAGGGCGCGATCGGACAACAGATGGCGAGTCCGCCGTGGCGGGCCACCTCGGCGGCAACCCAGCCGATCCGGCGGATGTTGATGTCGCGGTCGGCCTTGGAGAACGTGAGTCCGGCCGACAACTCACGGCGTACGACGTCGCCGTCGAGGAACGTGACCGTACGTTCGCCCGTCTCTTGCAGCGCATCGGCGACGCCGCGGGCGAGCGTAGACTTGCCCGAGCCGGACAAGCCGGTGAAGAACAGCACGAATCCCCGAGTGTCGCGCGGCGGCCGCTGGCGCGACAATTCGCGGGCCACCGCCGGCGGTGTGTGCCATTCGGGCAGTTGGCTGCCGTCGTCCAGTAGCTCGTTGATCTCGCCCGGGGTCATCGCCACACGGCGGAACCGCTTCGGCACGTCCTCGGCCGATCGCCATTGGCCGTCCCGTGTGTCGTAGGCGAACTCGCGGGGGACAAGCACCCGCAGGCCGCCCCCGGAGATCATTGTGTCGCTCGTGGACAGCACATGGGTGGCGCCGTAGTTCTCCAGGACGCGGCCGCGGAGCAGTGCGTCACGTACCTCGTCGCGGCGGGCCGCCGGCGGTGCTGCGATCGGCACCGCGACCACCTCCACGTCGGGCAGGCGATCGGCCGCGGCGAGGACGGCTCGCACCAGCGATTCCGGCGGCAAGCCATCCGGTCCAGGTCCGGCCACCGGCACCAGGAGCAGGAGTTTCGCCCCGACCGCACGGGCCGCGTGCACGATCTGAGCGAGCTGCGGCCGGTGCAGTGGCCGGTCCACGATCACGCCGAGCACGCGGCCGTCACCGAGCACCGAACGAACCTGGGCCGGCGAGCGCCGCAGTCGCCGGAACACGCCGTGCGTGCCGTCTCCGTACGTGGACACCGGGCCACCGACCAGCACTCCGCCGTCCGACGCGGTTGCCTCGGTGACTTCCATCGCCGCGATCGGCGCCCCTTCCGTGTCGGTCAACACGAGCGTCCGCCGGGTCGGATCACCGGGGTCGATCATCGCGGCGATAGCCACCGGGATCTCCAGCGTCACCGGCACCGGCCAGTCGGTGCCGTCGGTCAGATGGCCCGTATTGCGTAGTGAGACAACGTCCGAAGCGCCGAGGAAACCACGCAACGGTGCATACGCCCCGGCGAGAAGCAGCTCAAGATCGGCCAGCTCGGCCGGGCTCGGCGCCCAGGTCGGCGCGTCGCGCAGCAGCTCCTCGGGCCCGGCCCAGCCGTCCATCGCTCCCCTTTGAGGTGGCTTCGGTGATCCTGAGCCTCATAGTTTCCCAGGAGGTCTCCTGTCGGTCTACACGGGTGCCCGCCGCCACTCAGGAACGCGCGGCGTCGCCGAACTACCGAATAGGAACCACCCCTAAGGGTGGTGGATCCGGGACTTCTGGGGCCTCGGCGGACGGCGCATTGCGCAGCCGCGGCCGTAGGGTCACCGTGTGCCAATGATCGAAGCTCAAGAGTTGACGATGCGGTACGGCGGTCGGGTCACAGCACTCGACACGCTGACCGTCGCCGTCGAACCGGGCGTGATCGGCCTCGTCGGTGCAAACGGCGCTGGCAAGTCGACGCTCATCAAGCTGATGCTGGGACTTCTGACGCCCACGTCCGGCGCGGTGCGGGTCTTCGGACTCGACCCGCTGCGCGACGGCGAGGCGATCCGTGCCCGTGTCGGATACATGCCGGAGTCGGACGCGTTGCCGCCCGACTTGCCGGCGGCCGAGTTCGTCACCCACATGGGACGGATGAGCGGCCTGCCTGCCGCGGTCGCGCGCGAACGCGCGTCGGAAACGCTGCGCCATGTCGGGCTCTACGAGGAGCGCTACCGCCAGATCGGTGGCTACTCGACCGGAATGAAACAGCGCGTGAAACTCGCACAGTCACACGTACACGACCCGGATCTGCTTCTTCTCGACGAGCCGACCAACGGTCTGGACCCGGCCGGTCGCGACGGGATGCTTACCTTGATCTCCCGGATCGGCGCCGAGTTCGGCATCGCCGTCGTGGTGTGTTCCCATCTGCTCGGCGAGGTCGAACGCATCTGCGACACGCTGGTCGCGATCGAGGCCGGTCGGTTGTTGCGCGCCGATCGCATCGACGCGATGACCACCGTCCAGGGCGTCCTGGCCGTCGAGGTTGACGAGGGTACGGACATTCTGGCCGCCCGCTTGACGGAGTTAGGTCTGCGGGTCGCTCGAGACGCACAAGCGGAGCGGTTGCTGCTCGTGCCACTGGAGTCGGACCGCACGTACGACACGATCATGCAGGCCGTCGCCGACCTGGACCTGCCGTTGCATCGGCTCGACGAACGCCGCCACCACGTATCCGAACTGTTCGCCCAGCGTTCCGGCTCGGCTGAGGGGGTCACCGCACATGCCCACCGGTGAACAGATCCGACAGCCGGCCGGTGTCATCCACGACATCGGTTATCAGCGCTACACGGGCGTACGGCTGGGTCGCGCGTACGCCACCCGATCGCTGTACGTGCACGGCGTCCGTACCGTATTCGGGTTGGGTCGCGGCGCGAAGTCGAAGATCTTCCCCTGGTTCGCCGCCGCGGGCCTGATGTTGTTCGCGGTCGTCGACGTGGCCGTCCGGTCGCAAACCGGCACGATGCCGATCCACTACCTGGACCTCGCCAACGACGGCCTCCTACTCGTCCTGTTGTTCATCGCCACCGCCGCACCCGAATTGGTCAGCCGAGACCTGCGGAACAAGACGCTGCCGCTCTACTTCTCGCGACCGCTCGAGCGGATCGACTACGCCGTCGCGAAATTCTGCGCGCTCGTGACCGGTGTGTTCGCGATCCTGGCCGCGCCGATGCTGGTGATATTCATCGGCGGCGCGTTCTCGCTCGACGGTGGGCACGCGGTCTGGCACGAGTTCACCGATTTTCTCGGCGGCCTCGCACTCGCGGCGATCATCGCGATCGTTGACGCCGCGGTCGCGTTGCTGATCGCGTCGCTGCTGCGCCGCTCGGCCGTCGCGACCGCGGTCATCGCCGGATACTTCCTGCTCACGGCGGCCATTGGCGGCGCGATCGAGGGGATTGTCGGCGGTGATACGGGCAAGAACGTCGGGCACATGATCAGCCCGCCGGAAATCGTCGATGGCCTCAAAGAGTGGATCTTCCGTATTCACGGCACCGATCTCGGCAG
>DASQPR010000304.1:0-5119 GCA_035643815.1 Micromonosporaceae bacterium
GTCGATCCCCACACTGGCCCAGGCGAACGGCCGGCTCGTGCGGTGGCCGTCGCTCAACGCGACCTGCGCTGACCAACTCGGCTCGCCGGGCCCATCCACCTCGACGATCACGCCACCACTCGGCCCCGCCAGCGCGGCACACCGTTGGAGCAATCGCTTCGGGTCGCCGCCGATCCCGACATTGCCGTCGGCGAGCAGGACGTGGCCCCAGCGGCCCTCGCCGGGCAGTGGGCTGAAAACGCATCGGTGCAAGGCGGCCACCCCGCGTCGACGTGCTTGGCGGATGGCCTCGGCCGACACGTCGATACCCAGGGCTACGTGCCCCCGTTGGGTCAAGGCTGCTGCGATGCGACCCGGCCCACATCCCACGTCGAGGGTTGGGCCGACGCAGCGGTCGATCAGCCCGGCGTCACCAAGTCGGCTCGTTGCGCACCAGGCTTCGACATGCTCGCTACGCAGGCGCCGACCGGTGACGTCGACCAGCCGTACCGGCGCATGGTTGCCAGCCAACGCGGCGCGCAACGCCACGCCGTAGATGGATAGCGCCGTGGTCACGCTTCACCACCGTGCGGCAGATGGTCACGGACGGCGCGGGCGAAGTGACTCGTCGGATCGCACATCGCGGCGACCGCCCACGCATCAGACGCCGTATCGACATCGCGAAGGGTGTCGCCGAGCGCGACGCGACCGCCGACCGCCCGAAGCGCCGCGAGGGTTCTGACCGCTGTGTCGGGCCGCGAGGTGGGGATGCTTCGCAGCACGTCGGCCAGTCGAGCAGTGCGCAATGCGAGGCACCACCAGCCACCGTCGGCGGCTGGCCCTAGTACGGCGTCGAGATCAGTTTCGTCGGCCAGCATCGCGGTGATCGTGTCGAGGTCGGTCGACGTGATCTGGGGAGTATCCATTCCGATGAGCAGGCTGGTCACACCGTCGCAAGCCGTATCAGCGAACGCGGCCGTGAGCCGGTCGCTGAGCGTGCCGGTTCGTTGGAGGACAGCGGCCCAGCCGGCCGGCGCCGCGATGACGCCATCAACGACCACCGTCCGGTGGGCTGCTCGCGCGGCCGAGGCGGCCGCGAGCGTGTCCGCGAGCGCAGCCGCGGCGATGGCTGCTGCCTGGCGAGGCGTTGCCGGTGGACAGAGCCGCGTTTTGACCCGGCCGGGGATCGGCTGTTTTGCGATTACCAGCAACTGCACCTCGGCCGTGCGTCGGCCACCCGTCTGTTGGCCACCTGGCGGCGCCAGCCGGCCCGCGCGTGTCGAGGCGGGTACGGTGGCAACGGTCATCGGTACTCCTCGGCAGTCATAGGTTGGCCAGCACACGGGACATATCGCGGGCTGTACGGACGGTGCCGCGTACGGTGCCCGTGACCTTCGACCGTCCGCCGGCGGTCCGGGGCGCGTAGTCCACATCGACTTCGGCAATCCGCCAGCCCGCGTGCGTCGCCTTGACGACCATCTCGAGCGGGTAGCCGAAGCGGCGATCGACGAGACCCAGCCCGATCAGGTCGGCGCGACGGGCCGCGCGCATCGGGCCGAGGTCGTGAATCGGCACGCCGGCCCGTCGCAAGCGGCGGGCGAGAAACTGGTTGCCGAGGCGGGCGTGCGGCGGCCACGCCAATAACGACGTCGGCCTCCGCCGACCAAGGACGAGATCCTGCTCGCCGGACACCACTGGGCCGGCGACTAGAGGCAACTGCGCCGGGTCGAAGGATCCATCCGCGTCCATGATGCACACGACCGACGATGTGGCGGCTGTCAGCCCAGCGTGGACGGCGGCGCCGAAGCCGCGCTGCGGCACGGCCACGACTCGCGCTCCGTAGTCGCGGGCCACGGATGTCGACCGGTCGACCGAGCCATTGTCGGCGACGATCGGCATGTAGCCGGCCGGCATCCGCGACAGTACGAACCCCAGCGCAGCGGCCTCGTTCAGACATGGCAGCACGACGTCGATCACGTTGGCGACGTTACGGGCGGCCCGCCCGGCGGTTCATTACGAGAATCGAACCAACCATTACAGGGTGCGAACGTGCAAAGCGGCCGCGGCGAACCGAGCCGTACGGTCGCCCCGTGAGCCAGTACCGCACGACGCCCGATGTCGCCAACGGTCGGCAGCCGATGCGGGCGTTGCCGGGCGAAGGTGCCGACGCTGCCGTGCGCACGCCATCCGCGTCGTGGTGGCTCATCGGCGCCGCCGCCACGCTCCTGGTGTCGTCCGCCGGTGTCGGCTACCTGCTGACCGCACATGGAGTGCATCTGCACGCCGGCAGCCTGTATCCGCTCGACGGCCGCTGGCTGCTGCACGTCACGCCGTGGATCGCGCCGGCGATCGCCGTTGCGGCTGCGGCCTTAGTGTGGTCGGCTCAGGTCTTCGCCCGCGTTTCCTGGCGGGTCGTGCCCATCGTGGCCACGCTCGGCGCGGCGGCCTGGGCGACCGCCCTCGCTGTGGTCAGCGGTCCGGCGTCGATTGCAGCGCCGATCGCGACCGTGCCGGAATACCTCCACGACGTCGGCCGCATCCGTGCGTTGGGCGCCGGCCAGTTTCTGCGCACGTTCACCGATCATGTGCTCGCGACGGATGCGCAGCCGTGGACCACCCATGTCGCCGGGCATCCGCCACTCGTGTCGTTGGTCTTCGTCGGCCTGTCGGCGGCCGGACTGTCCGCGGCCGGGTGGGCCGCGGCGTTGTGCGTTGTGGTCGGCGCGAGCGCCGCAGCGTCGGTGCTCTCGACAGTGCGGATCCTCGCCGGTGAGGCCGTCGCTCGCCGGGCCGCGCCGTTCGTCGTTTTGGCGCCGCTGGCCTTGTGGATCGCAACGAGTGCCGACGCGCTCTTCGCCGGTGTCGCGGCCGCTGGCCTGTGCGCGTTTGCGCATGCCGGCGCCGCACAAGGACGTCGCAGTGTTGCTTTTGCCGCCGTCGCAGGCATGCTGCTGGGGGCGTGTCTGTTTCTGTCGTACGGGCTGGTGTTGTTGGCGCCGTTGGTTCTCGCGATCACCGTGGTGCAGCGACGGCTGGGTGCGCTCGCGCTGGCCGCGTTGGCTGTCGTCGTGGTCGTTGCCGCGTTCGCGGCAGCTGGCTTCGTGTGGTGGCACGGGTATGCGGTGACTCGGGTACGCGTCATGCAGGGGACCGCATACCAGCAACGACCGGCGGCGTACTTCGTATTCGCGGATCCCGCGGTCCTTGCGGTGATGGTCGGACCGGCCGTGATCGCCGCCCTCGCCATGCTGCGGCGAGCCGGATGGCCACCCGGCCTTCGGCCTGTGCCCGCGGCCGCCGTCATCGCCGTCGCCGCGGCGATCGCCAGCAACCTCGCCAAGGGTGAGGTTGAGCGGATCTATCTGCCGTTTGCCGTCTGGTTGCTGCCGTTGACGGCGATGTTGCCGTCGGTCAGAGCCGACGGATTCGGCCGCGCTGGGCGGCCGGCGCGCGGATGGCTGGCCGCGCAGATGAGTCTGACTTTGGTCATCGCCCTGACCACGCAGCTGACGTGGTGATGTCCGGCGCTTCGTCCCGGAGCGCCGTATCGACACTTGAAGGAGAACCATGCGGGTCCTGCTCACCGGCGGCGCCGGATTCATCGGCGGTCATGTCGCCGCCGCACTCGCCGATCGCGGCGACGAGGTCATCGTGTTGGATTGCCTGCATCCGGCCGCCCACGGACCGAGCGCTTCCAACGACTCGATCGGTGGCACGCTCGATCCACGGGTGTGCTTCGTACGTGGCGACGTTCGCGATGCGGCCGCGCTCGACGCGGTCTTGGGCGGCGTCGACGCGGTGCTGCATCAGGCGGCCATGGTGGGCATGGGCGTCGACATTGCCGACATGCCGGAATACGTCGGCTGCAACGACCTCGGCACGGCACACGTGCTTGCGGGTATGGCGCGGGCGAAGGTCCGCCGGCTGGTCTTGGCCAGTTCGATGGTCGTGTACGGAGAAGGCGCCTACGAATGCGGCGAACACGGTGCCGTCCGTCCCCGGTCTCGCGACGCCGACGATCTCGAAGCGGGCATGTTCGAGCCTCGATGCCCTTCGTGCCGCACACCGCTCATTCCCGGCCGCGTCGACGAAGGCGCACCGCTGTCGCCGAGGAGCGTGTACGCCGCCACCAAGGTCGCGCAGGAACATCTATCCGAATCCTGGGCCAACGCAACCGACAGCACCGCAATCGCGTTGCGCTACCACAATGTGTACGGGCCGAGGATGCCACAAGACACGCCGTACGCCGGCGTCGCCGCGATCTTCCGATCGGCCCTCGAGCATGGCGCGCCGCCCCGGGTCTTCGAGGACGGAAGCCAACGACGCGACTTCATCCACGTCGACGACGTCGCACGCGCCAACGTGATTGCTCTCGACTCCTTGTTCGGCGACACCGCGGTAGCCGCGCACAGACTCCCGTCGACTCGGTTCCGCCCGTACAACGTCGCCACCGGCCGCCCGCGAACGGTCGGCGACATGGCCACAGCACTCGCGACTACGTTTGGCGGCCCCGATCCCGTCATCACCGGCCAGTTCCGGCCCGGCGACGTACGCCACATCGTCGCCTCACCGATCCGAGCCGCGCGAGACCTCGGTTTCACCGCCACCACCGACTTCACTGCCGGCATCACCGGCTTCGCCACCGCACCGCTGCGCCAGACTGCGCGACAGCCCACGCTCGCCTAGCCTCGCTTTGCACCGGCACCACGGCGTTGGTGGTTGCCGTCCTTCCGACGACCACCAGTGGTACGAGGATGTGTACGTCACGCGTCCCCCGACCATCAGCCCCCAATCCGGAGGCGACCGAATGCACGGTCCAAACGACAAAGCACTGTCCACAGTGGTCATCGACCATTGTGGGTCGCTCGGTCGTTAACACAGATCCGCTCAGTCCGATCTCGCCACGGTCACGCCGGCTTCGGCCAGGGCCGACCGCAGCATCTCCGGCGAGATCGTGCCGAACTGCCGGTACACAACGGATCCGGACGCGTCCACAATTTCAGTGAACGGAATACCCATGGTCCCGACTGATGCCGCGAACCGGGCATTCGCGTCGATAACTTGCGGGTACGAGACGCCGACGTCGGCGAGAAACCCCAGCGCGGCGCTGCGCTCATCCCGGGAGTCCACGCCGATGAAC
>DASQPR010000305.1:0-5107 GCA_035643815.1 Micromonosporaceae bacterium
GTCGGCGGTGATGTCGGCGCCTTGCGGCTGCGCCACGTGTCGGCGGTGGTGTCGGCGCGGCTGTCCGTAACGTTGCTCGCCTACACTCGCTCTGGCGGCCACACCCCCTGGCCGCAGAGACGTGTGAGACGGGAGCGACGATGCGCCGTACGGCCACCGCCAAGGTGCTCGTGACCGGCGCCCTGCTTGCCGCCCTTCTGGGCGCGTGCGGAACCGAAGCCGCCAATGCCCCTGCCCCGGCGGGCACGGCGGTCTTAGCCAGCGCCGACGCAAGCGGCGCGACGGTGAACGTGTGCCAGCAAATCCGAGCGGACCTAACCAGCCGCATGGATTCGTTGGGCGAGGCGATGGGTGATTACCTCGGATATCGGACGGCCGACGACGACGATGACGTCGTTGACGCCCGCCGAGCGGTCACCGCCCAGGTCAAGGCACTCGGTTCGGACATTTCTCGAGCTGGCCGTAATGCCAGCGACGAATCGGTCCGGTCCGCTGCGGCGAGGGCCTCGGCAGCCGTCGATCGAGTTGTCGCCAGTAGTAACTTTTTCGACGATATCGACTCTCTGTCGGACATTCCCGCGGCCATCGACAAGATCAGCGACGCTGCTCAACCGGTGGCCGACGCCTGTCGCTGACCTTGCGCCGGTCGCGGACGTGAGCCCGACCACGTTCGGTCGGACCGGAGTGGCCCGGTTTGAGGCCCAGCGGCTCGATGCCGTACTCTTGTTTGCGGCGCAGTTGATGCGCCATGTTCTTGCGTGCCCGCTGGCCCGTTCGCGGGGCGGCGCGAGCGGCGTTCAAGCAGTCACGAACGACAGGGAGTCCGCGTCTCATGTACGCGATCGTCAAGACCGGCGGCAAGCAGTACAAGGTCGCCGAGGGCGACGTGATCGAGGTCGAGAAGCTCGCCGGCATCGCCGGTGACGAGGTGGCGCTGCAGGCAGTGCTGCTCGTGGACGGCGAAGACCTGGTGACCGACGCGGCCAAGCTCGCCAACGTCGCGGTGACCGGCGAGGTCCTCGCGCACACCAAGGGCCCGAAGATCCGGATCCATAAGTTCAAGAACAAGACCGGCTACCACAAGCGCCAGGGTCACCGCCAGCCGCTGACCCAGGTGAAGGTAACCGGCATTTCTAGCGGGAAGTAGGCGCCAAGATGGCACACAAAAAGGGTGCGTCCAGCTCGCGGAACGGTCGCGACTCCAACGCCCAGCGGCTTGGCGTCAAGCGGTTCGGCGGCCAGGTCGTCCAGGCCGGCGAGATCATCATTCGGCAGCGCGGCACCAAGTTCCACCCGGGTGACCTCGTGGGCCGTGGCGGCGACGACACGCTGTTCGCGATGGCTCCCGGCGCGGTGCTATTCGGCACGAAGCGCGGCCGCAAGACCGTGAGCATCGTTCCGTCCAGCACGGAGGCCTAGCTTCCGCGCGCGGCAACAAGCCTGCGCGGCGTTCGACCAGATTTTTCGAAGCGGCCCGCCGGACCACGGTCCTGCGGGCCGCTTCGTGCGCTTGCCTGGCCACCTGTGCCCGGTCAAGGCGACAGCTATTCGGAAAGCCGGGTCCATCGGTTTCGGTTAGGCCGGAGCTACTACCGAGGATCATGCAGGAATAGCAGGGCCGGTGGGCGGCTTGATGCTCAGGTGCGCCGCGCGAGGTGCCCGCGGAGGTTTCGCCGCGCGAGGTGCCCGTGTGGGGTGCGCAGCGCCAGGCGCCCGCGCGCCGGTCGGGCCACCGACGTGACCGTGGCGATGGCCACCGAAACGCTATGCAAGACCGGAAAGTTGGAGCTGGCTGTGACTGCCTTTGTTGACCGCGTCGTCCTGCATATCCAGGCCGGCAACGGCGGGCACGGCTGTGTCTCGATCCTGCGGGAGAAGTTCAAGCCATTCGGTGGTCCCGACGGCGGCAGCGGCGGTCACGGCGGAAACGTGCTGCTCGTCGTCGACCCGGCCGTACACACGTTGCTTGATTTTCATTTCCGTCCGCGCCTGCGCGCGACCAACGGCACCGGCGGTGCGGGCGGCAACCGGCAGGGCGCGAACGGCGCGGACCTGGTTGTCAAGGTCCCGGATGGCACCGTCGTGCTGGACGGGAACGGCGAGGTGTTGGCCGATCTGGTCGGCGCCGGTACGACGTTCGAGGCGGCCCGGGGTGGTCGTGGCGGTCGGGGCAACGCGTCGCTAGCCAATACGCGCCGGCGGGCTCCCGGCTTCGCCGAGCTGGGTGAGCCGGGTGAAGCGCTCGACGTCGTGCTCGAACTCAAGAGCGTCGCGGACGTGGGCCTGGTTGGCTTCCCATCGGCCGGCAAGTCTTCCCTGATCGCCGCCATGTCGGCTGCTCGTCCGAAGATCGCTGACTATCCGTTCACGACTCTCGTGCCCAACCTCGGCGTCGTGCAGACCGACGGCGGCTCGTTCGTGATCGCCGACGTGCCGGGCCTGATCCCGGGTGCGGCGACCGGTAAGGGTCTCGGGCTGGAATTCCTTCGGCACATCGAGCGCTGCTCGGTGCTCGTACACGTGGTGGACACGGCCACGCTCGAACCTGACCGCGATCCGTCCGCTGATATCGCGGCGCTCGAGGCGGAGCTGTCGGCCTACGGCGGCCTCGACGACCGGCCACGGCTCATCGTGCTGAACAAGGTCGACGTCCCGGACGGCCGCGCGATGGCCGAGTTGGCGCGACCGGAGTTGGAAAAGCTCGGCTGGCCGATCTTCGAAACCAGCGCCGCGACTCGGGAAGGGCTGCGGGAGCTGACCTACGCGCTCGCGCAACTGCTGGACGAACTCGCGGCCGCTCGTCCGGTGGCCGAGCCGACCCGGATCATCCTGCGGCCGGCCGCGGTCGACGACGCCGGATTCGAGATTGTGCCGGACGCCGAAGGCGTGTACGTCGTGCACGGCTCGCGGCCGGAGCGTTGGGTCCGACAGACGAACTTCGAGAACGACGAAGCCGTTGGCTATCTGGCCGACCGCCTTGCTCGCATCGGCATCGAGGACCGGCTTCGCAAACTCGGCGCGGAGCCGGGCGCCTTAATCCGGATCGGGACGTACGAGTTCGACTGGCAGCCGTCGATCTACGCCGGCTCCGACTTCACGCCCGGCAACCGCGGCACCGACTACCGGCTCGACGAGCCGACCGGCCGCCCGACGGCGGCCCAGCGACTCGCCGACCGGAAGGCCCGCCGGATCCCGTACGAGCAGCGGGTCGCCGCGGCGGCCGAAGCACGAAGGGCAGCCGGCGAGCACGGCGCCGACAGCGACGCCACGTTCGACGACGACCTCGACTGACGCCCGCCGCCTGGCACCGCCCCGCCGCGCGGCCGCCCGCCGCACGGCACCTCGCCGTCCGGCACCCCCTGCTGGCCGGCGGCGCCCATCGGCTCGCAGATGAACATCACCCGACCGGTGTCTCCACACTCTCCGTTTGCGTAGGTGCGGCGGTGGCTGGTGCGCTGTGAGGCCGGCGGCGAACCAGGAGCACCGACACTGCTGCCAGTCCCATCACGCTGATTGGCAGGATCAGCGACAGGCGCATCCCATTGGTGAAGCCATTGTCGAAGATCACCTTCGACGCGGCGCCGATCTGCGCCTGTACCTGCCCCGGCAGATGAGTGACCCAGTCGGGAACGCTCGGTCGTCCGGTGACCTCGAGCCCGGCCGACGCGGCGTCCTTGAACCCGCTGACGAACTGTTCGTGGAGTGACGGCGGGACGACATCCTTGAGCGGTCCGTCGATCTGCGCCTGTGCGTCGCCGCCGAGCTTCGCCGACAGCTGCGATTGGAGCAGGGCGCCTACGGCCGCCGATCCGATGACCGCGCCGAGCTGTCGCGTCGTGTTGATGATGCCGGACGCGGCGCCGGCCATCCTCGGTTCGACGTCGCGCATGGCGATCGTCTGCAGCGGCGCGAACGTCATCCCGAGCCCGAAGCCAGCGACGATCAGGCCCGGCAACAGGTGGAGCCGTGTCGAGCCGACGTGGGCCGAATCAATCAGGATGCCCATGCCGCCGGCGAACAGCGCGACGCCGACGAACAGGATCCATTTCCCGCCGACGCGATCGGCGAAGCGTCCAGCCACCGGCGCGACGAACATCGAGATAAGCGACATCGGCGCGGTGGTGAGACCGGCCTGCAGCGCGGTCAGACCGAGCACCGACTGCAGGTAGATCGTGAGCGGCAGGAACAGGCCGAGCATGCCGAAGCCGATCGACGCGACGACGAAGTTCATCGTCGAGAAGTTGCGGTCCGCGAACAGCTTGAACGGCACGAGCGGCTCGCGGTTGCGCTCCAGATACTGCAGGTAGAGGAACAAGGCGAGGAGGACAACGCCGGCGCCGATCACCATCGGGATCGTGATCGGCCCCCACACCTTGCCCCAGTCGTGCGACTGGCCCTCGATCAGCCCGTACGTGATGAGGAATAGCGATGCCGTGGACAGCGCGACGCCGCCAAGGTCGAGCCGGTGCCGGCGATTCAGCTTGATGTTGGGCATCACGACGCCCGCCAGGATCAACGTCACGATCCCGACCGGTACGTTCACGAAGAAGATCCACCGCCAGCTGTAGTCCGTGACGAGCCAGCCGCCGAGCGTCGGACCGGCCACGGTGGACACACCGGCGACCGCACCCCACAAGCCGAACGCGGCACCGCGCTTGGACGGCGGGAAGATCATCGTGATCGTAGAGAGGGTCTGTGGCGTCAACAGCGCGCCACCAAGACCCTGCACGATCCGGAAGATGATCATCTGTGTCGGGTTCTGCGCGAATCCGCAGGCGGCCGACGCGGCCGTGAAGACGATGAGGCCGGCGAGAAAGAGTTGCTTCGCGCCGTACAGGTCGCCGAGGCGGCCGGCGGTGATCAGCAGTACGGCGTACACGAGGATGTACGCGTTCAAGATCCACAGCACATCGGACAGCCCGGCATCAAGGTGCAGGCTCATCTGCGGGATGGCGACGTTCACGATCGTCGTGTCCAATAAGATCATGAAGAAGCCGAGGCACAAGGCGGTGAGGATCAGCCACGGGTTGTACCTCGTGTTCAACGTGCTCCCGTAATTCGGCGCCCCGCCCTGAGCCGCCGGTGCGGCTTCGACGCGCTTGGTCGG
>DASQPR010000306.1:0-3274 GCA_035643815.1 Micromonosporaceae bacterium
GACGCCGAGGCGGCCAAGGACATCTTCTCGAAGTACATCCTGTCCGGTCTCCCGTTGCACCCGGATGACCTGGCCGAGCACGGCGGCGACGCGGATTCCTGCGTGGCGGCCATGATCCAGGCTACGGTTCTGCGGATGTACTCGGAGACGGACGAGAACCGCTTCCTCGAGGTCACCTACGCCAACGGTGACAAAGAAGTCCTGTACTTCAAGGACTTCAACTCGGGCGCCATGATCCAGAACATCGTGGATCGTGGTAAGAAGATGGCGATCAAGGAGTTCTTGTCGTCCGGGCGCAAGGGCATGCGTTTGCAGCACCTGCTCGATGCGTGCGTCGACGAGTTCCGCGAGAACGAGGATTTGCCGAACACAACCAACCCGGACGACTGGGCCCGCATCTCCGGCAAGAAGGGCGAGCGGATCGTCTACATCCGCACGCTCATCTCCGGTGGCAAGGGCGCCGAGGCCGGCCGGTCCATCGATACCGTCAACAACACCGGTCAGTATCTGTAACCGGTTGTGCTGGTTCGACGGGCGCTGCCGACCAAGGCAGCGCCCGTCGCGCTTTCCGGGGGTGTGCGGCCGCTTCGCCCCAGGGGCCGAAAACGCGGATCCATGCGTGGCTGGTTCCGGCGGACGGGTGTCGGCGTGGCACTCTAGGCTCGACGGGTCGAGTGGCTCGCAAGAGACGGCGTAACAGCCGCCAGAGGATGGTGTACCAGTGAGCGTACGGCGGATTATGGGCACCGAGATCGAATACGGCATCTCCGTGCCCGGCCAGCCCGCGGCCAACCCGATGGTGACGTCGTCGCAGATCGTCAACGCGTATGCGGCCCGGCCGGAGCTCGCCCGCGGCGGTCGCGCCCGGTGGGACTACGAGGAAGAGTCGCCGCTGCGCGATGCACGTGGTTTCAGCTACTCCGGCGCGCTGTACGACCCGGCCGAAGCACTCGCCGACGAGGATATTGGTCTGGCCAACGTCATCCTGACCAACGGCGCCCGTCTCTACGTCGACCACGCGCACCCGGAGTATTCGACGCCGGAGTGCACAAACCCGCGCGACATCGTGCTGTGGGACAAAGCCGGTGAGCGTGTGATGGCCGAGGCCGCGCGCCGTGCGGCGACGGTGCCGGGCACAGGCGTCATCAACCTTTACAAGAACAACACCGACAACAAGGGTGCGTCGTACGGCGCCCACGAGAATTACCTGATGTCGCGGCAGACTCCGTTCGCCGACATCGTGGCTTACCTGACGCCATTCTTCGTCACGCGGCAGATCGTGTGCGGTGCCGGTCGAGTCGGCATCGGTCAGGACGGCGCGACCGCGGGGTTCCAGATCTCGCAGCGAGCCGACTTCTTCGAGGTCGAGGTCGGCCTCGAGACGACGCTGAAGCGGCCCATCATCAACACCCGCGACGAGCCGCACGCGGACGCCGACAAATACCGCCGGCTGCACGTCATCATCGGCGACGCCAACCTGTCCGAGGTGTCCACGCTGCTCAAGGTCGGCACGACGTCGCTGATCCTCGCGATGATCGAGGCGAAGGAGTGCACCGGCGATCTGTCGATCGCCGATCCGGTCACCGAGCTCAAGAACGTGAGCCACGACCCGGGCCTGTCGCACCTCGTACGACTGCGCGATGGTCGCCGCCTCACGGCGCTCGATCTGCAATGGGCGTTCTTCGAGCGGGCATCGTCGTTTGTGGAGTCACACGGCACCGACGAGGCAACCGATGAAGTGATGCAGCGGTGGGAGGCGGTCCTCGACCAGCTCGGTCGTGATCCAATGGACTGCGCCGACCAGCTCGACTGGGTGGCCAAGCTCCGGCTGCTGGAGGGTTACCGGGAGCGCGAGGAGCTCGGCTGGGCCTCGCCGAAACTGGCGCTGGTCGATCTGCAGTACTCCGACGTACGACCGGAGAAAGGCCTCTACCATCGGCTGGTCAGTCGCGGCTCAATGCAGACGCTCTTCGAGCCGGAGCAGGTGCGTCGCGCGATGGCCGAGCCGCCGGAGGACACCCGGGCGTATTTCCGGGGCCGGTGCCTCGCCCAGTACGGCTCCGAGGTGGTGGCCGCGAGCTGGGATTCGGTGATCTTCGACGTCGGGCGGGACTCGCTCGTCCGGGTGCCGATGATGGAGCCCGAGCGCGGCACGAAGGCGCATGTCGGTCCGCTCTTCGACCGGTGCCCGAGCGCCAAGGATCTGCTGGAAGCGATCACCACTACGTGATGGGCTCAACATCGCCCGTGACGATGTAGGTTTTTACCTAAGCACCATCTCGTAAGGAGGCACCATGGCTACTCGCGACACTGGCGGCCAGTCGCAGTCGGGCCGGTCCCGCCGCGACGACGAGGTCGACGACGCGGCGGCGCCCGCGGTCGACCCCGAGGTCGCCGAGCGGCAGGAAAAGCTCACCGAAGACGTCGACGACCTGCTGGACGAGATCGATTCGGTGCTCGAAGAGAATGCCGAGGAATTCGTGCGCGGGTATGTGCAGAAGGGTGGTCAGTGACATTGCCAGCCGACCGAAACCCGGCCGACCTGCTCCCCGGCTACTTGCCCGCGTCGTACCGCGTCGCGGGTGAGTCGTCTTTCACGGAGTTCCTCAGCCGCTCGGCGCCGCACATGCTGCCGGGCAGCCGTCCGCTGCCGCCGGGCGGCGTTGTCGGCAACGTGCCGGACTCGCCGCCGCACGCCACGACGATCATCGCGATCGGCTGCGTCGACGGGATCGTGATGGCGGGCGACCGCCGGGCAACGATGGGGAATCTGATCGCGAGTCGCGACATCCAGAAGGTGCACTCGGCCGACGCATATTCGTGCATCGGCATCGCCGGCACCGCCGGCGTCGGCATCGAGTTGATCCGGCTGTTCCAGGTCGAGCTCGAGCATTACGAGAAGATCGAGGGCACCGTGCTGTCCCTCGACGGTAAGGCGAACCGCCTCGCGACGATGGTGCGCAACAACCTCGGCGCGGCGATGCAGGGTCTCGCGGTCATCCCGCTGTTCGCCGGCTTCGATCTGGACGCGACCGACCCGAGCCGGGTCGGCCGCATCTTCAGCTTCGACGTGGCCGGCGGGGTCTACGAGGAGACCGGCTACGACGCCATCGGTTCCGGATCGCTGTTCGCGAAGTCGGCGCTCAAGAAGACGTACCGATCCGGGGTGACGACCGAAGAGGCGGCGCGTCTTGCGATCGAGGCGCTCTACGATGCGGCGGACGACGACACCGCCACCGGTGGACCTGATCTGATCCGGAAGATTTTCCCGGTC
>DASQPR010000307.1:0-2737 GCA_035643815.1 Micromonosporaceae bacterium
CAGCTCGTCTACCTGGCGCGCCTCCACGGCATGTCGGCTTCGGCGGCACGGCGGTCGGCCGACGCATGGACCGAGCGGCTCGGAGTCGCCGAGCGACGCGACGACGACGTACAAAAGTTGAGCCTCGGCAACCAGCAGCGCGTGCAGCTCGCCGCCGCGCTCGTGCACGATCCGCAGATCCTCGTGCTGGATGAACCGTTTTCCGGCCTCGACCCGGTCGCGGTCGACGTGATGAGCGGTGTGCTGCGGGAGAAGGCCGATCAGGGCGTGCCGGTGGTGTTCTCGAGCCACCAGCTCGATCTCGTCCAGCGGTTGTGCGACCGGGTCGGGATCGTTCGTCGCGGGCACATGGTCGCCGACGGCACGGTCGACGAGCTGCGCGGCACCGGCCCTGACCTGATCGTGGTCGACGCGCCGGCCGCTCGGCCGGGCTGGGCCGACGGTCTCGCCGGCGTGACCGTCCGATCGCAGACCGGCACCCGTACGCGACTCGAGTTGAGCCCGGGTACGGACGACCAGGTGGTGCTCCGTGCCGCGCTGGCCACCGGTCCGGTGCACGAGTTTGCCCGTCGGCGGCCCGATCTGGTCGACCTCTTCCGTCACATCGTCGCAGAGGACGCCGGTGGGGGAGCGGCCGCCGGCAACCAGCCCCGTGCCTCCACCCACCGCGATGTCCGGTCCGACGTCGAGCAAGGAGTCTCCGCATGAGCACGTCCACCGAACCCGGCCGCCGCTCCGAAACCTTTCGGCCGCCCGCGTCCGCGCCCCAGGTCGTCGGGCTGGTCGCGCACCGCGAGATCACCACGCGACTGCGATCCAAGGCATTCCTGATCGCGACCGTTGCGAGCGTCGTGATCCTGGTCGCGCTCTCGGTCATCCTGAAACTCGTCTCGGGCTCGCCGGGCACGCTGCAGGTCGGCGTGACGCCATCGACGGCGTCGCTCGGTCCGCAGCTCGTCGCGAGTGCGTCCGCGGTCGGCGCGAATGTCCGGACGCAGATCGTGACGTCGGACACGGCCGGTCGGGACGCGGTGCGCGACGGCAAGCTCGACGGGATGCTCGTCGGCGACGGTCAGCGGGTCGAGGTGGTCGTGAAGACCGACATCGACCCGAACATGCGCAGCGCCCTCCAGGTGCTGGCCGGTCGCGTCGCGCTGAACCAGCAGATCAGCGCGCTCGGCGGCGATCCAACCCGGGTCAGCGCAGCCGTCAGTGGGGCGACCGTATCGGTCCAGTCGCTGGTGCCACCCTCGCCGAAACACAACCAGCAGATCGTGCTCGGCATCGTCGCGGGCATCCTCATCTATCTCGCCCTGATGCTCAGTGGGCAGGCGGTCGCCCAAGGTGTCGTCGAGGAGAAGTCGAGCCGCGTCGTCGAGCTGCTGCTCGCGACCGTACGGCCGTGGCAGCTGATGGCCGGCAAGGTCGTCGGCATCGGCGTGGTCGGGTTGATCCAAGTCGCCGTCATCGGCGTGGCCGGAGTCGTCGCCGGCTTCGCCACCGGTTCGCTATCGATCCGGGCGTCGGCGGCGGCGAGCACGATCATCTGGCTCGTCGTGTGGTTCCTGCTCGGCTTCGTGGCGTACGCGCTCGCGTTCGCGGCGGTGGCCGCGCTCGTCTCGCGGCAGGAGGACGTGGCCTCGGTCGTCACACCGGTGCTGATGTTCCTGATCATCGGGTACGTGCTCGGGGTGTCCATCCTCCCGGCCGCACCGGACAGCCCGCTGATCAAAGTGATGTCGCTGATCCCGCTGTTCGCGCCGACGCTGATGCCGATGCGGATCGCGATGGGCGGCGTGCCGGTGTGGCAGATGATCGTTTCCGTCGGCGGCATCGCTGTGTTGATCCCGCTGCTCGTCTGGCTTTCCGGGCGGATCTACCGCAACGCGGTCGTTCGCGGCGGTGCACGGGTGCGGCTGTCGGACGCCTGGCGTCCGGCCTGAGTCCCGCGGCGCGGGTGGTCCGGACTCCGCCGTGCGAACGTGATCGAATCACGTCGATCAGCGTGGCGCGGCGGAGTCCGCACCGGGCTCACCTGGTAGCGTCGTCGACGGTCATCGACCGCCTACGCGGTGCGACCGGGACGTGCGGACTCCGCCCCGACGACGCCGCACGCGAACGTTGAAGGAGGCGGCGTGGAGCCTGCATCGCAGCCATCCCTGGGCGGCGGCGCCGACCGGATCCTGACCATCCCGAACGCGATCAGCTTCGCCCGCCTCATCGGCGTACCGGTGTTCCTCTACCTCTTCCTGGCCACCGATGCGACCGTGGCCGCCGTTGTGGTCCTGGCTGTCGGCGGGTCAAGTGACTGGGTGGACGGCTATCTAGCCCGCCGGCTGAACCAGGTGAGTCGACTCGGCGAATTGATGGACCCGCTCGCCGACCGCCTCTACATCCTGGCCACGCTCATCGCGTTCACCGTACGGTCGATCGTGACGTGGCAGTTCACCGCCGCCCTGCTGTTGCGCGACGCGATGATGATCGTCTGCCTGCTCGTGATGCGTCGCCATAACTACGGCCCGCCGGCGGTGCACTACATCGGCAAGACCGCGACCTTCATCCTCCTGTTCGCGTTCCCGGTGCTGCTGCTGGCGCACGCCCTCGACGGCCGTCCGTCGACGTTCTTCTTCGCGTCCGGCTGGGCACTCGCGTGGTGGGGGATCGTCCTCTATTGGATCGCCGGCGGGTTCTATGTCTTCCAGGCCGTCAACGCCATCCGCGGGCATTCCAACTCATC
>DASQPR010000308.1:0-5992 GCA_035643815.1 Micromonosporaceae bacterium
TGCTCCGGCGGCTGGGTCGACGAGGTGATGCCGCGAACGCGTACGAAGCCGCGCTGATGTGCAGCGACAACGCCGCCGAGCGCGAATTCTTCCAACGCCGCCGGGACGCTTTGATGGTCGACGCCGATAACCGGACCAGCATGGGCGACAGTCAGCGATAGCGGACTGCCAGCGCTGGCTCAGCAATCCGAAGGGTTGTGACAGCGCCGGTCCGGGTGCGGCGAGCCGGTCCGGCATCGGCAGCCCCTTCGCCAGCACCAGCGCGGTCACGGCATGGAACCCCACGCGCCCGTCCCACGGCCCCCTACCACCAAAGAAGCAAACACCCGATGTGGCCGGACGGCATTTGCCGTCCGGCCACATCAGCGTCGAATCGGTCAGCGAGCGGCCAGGTAGGCCGCTGCCTGTTCGCGGAGCCGCCCGTGCGCGCCACCCATCGTGGCGTGCCGGGGCAACCACTGCTTGCGGATCTTCGCGATCGACGTGTAGTTCGGGTCGACCACATTCGCCAGCGGCGACTCGACCGCTTGCGAGACGAGTTGGTACGCGTCCAACGCGGCGAGACCAAAATCGGCCGACAACCACTGCACCAGATCGAGCTGCGCTATCCGGAACGCGTCCTCGAGCGGGCGTGCGGATCCGGCCGACATGATGTAGGCGTCCGACTCGAGTCGTGGCCACGGGCACGGCTGGCCTTTGATGACGTCGACGATGACGACCGTGTCCATCGCGCACTCGACCGCGACGCCGCACGTCTCGCCCTCGCCCTGCCGCGCGTGCCCGTCGCCCAGCGAGAACAACGCACCTTCGACGTTGACGCCGAGGTAGCACGTCACGCCGGCCCGCATTTCCGGAGTGTCCATGTTGCCACCGTGCGCGTCGGGCACCAGCGAGGACCGCGCTTCGAGATTGGCCGGTGCGACGCCGACCGTACCGTGCATCGGATCCATCGGCAGGTCGACCGTGTAGTCGCCGAACCGCGACTCGAAGCGGCACAACCGATTGGCCCGATCGAGCTGCCAGATCCACACCACTTCGGGCAGCGGATCCTGGAGGGACGCGGTGGCGTGCGTCGATGTCAACGCACCAAACAGCGGTACGGTCGTGCAGGCCGCCCAATCGCGCGCCGGCTCGATCGATACGAAATGAACCGCCAGGGTATCCCCCGGTTCGGCGCCTTCGATGTAGAACGGGCCGGTCTGCGGGTTGACGTACGGGAACTCGACCACGCGGGACACCAGGTCGTCGACGCCCCGGACACGGCCGGCGAAGCAGTCTTCGGTGAACAGCTCCAGTACGGTGCCCGGTGCGACCCGGGCGACCGGGGCGACGCCGCCGAATGTCCAGGCGTACGCCCCGGCCGATGGGCGGTACGTGAGCGTCGGTAGGCCGCTCACGCGATCGGAGTTGGTTCGTCGGTCGCGGCACCGGTCTGCGCCGGCGGTCGGTAGCCGACGCCGGACGGTTCCGCCGCCTCGGGCGACTCGTCCAGGTGGACGCGGGACACGTCGGCGACGCGCTCCGGATGCCGTAGGTAGAGGTACCCGCAGTAGAGCACGCCGAGCCCCATCCAGATACCGACCGCAATGCCCGCGTACGACAACGGCGCTGTCAGCGGCGGCACCCATGAGGCGAAGTGCAGCCCGGCAGCCGTGAGCCATGCCGGCACGAACGCGGCGATCCCGAGGATCGGCACGATGAGGTGCAGGAACACGTTGAACTCGGACCGACCGCGTCGGAGGAAATACCCGATGCACGATGCATTCGCGATGATGTAGATCGCCACCAGGAGGATCACGATGCCGGTGGCCACGATGCCGAACGCGGTTATCGGGTCATAGCCGAAGCCCAGTCCGAGCGAGGCAGCGAGGGTCACCACCGTGACCGCACCGATCGCGACATACGGCGCCCGGTGTCGCAACGCGATCCGCGCGAACTGATACGGGAATGCTCCGATCCGGCCCATCGCAAACGCCGTCCGGCTCGCGACATTAACTCCGGCGTTGGCATTGGCGATCGTAGAGTTCACGATCGCCAGGAACACGAGGATCCAGAACAGGCCGTAGAAGCTTCGGGCGAGCCCCTCCCACGACGATGCGCCGGCAGTGCCGAACGTTGCGAACTTGTTCGGGCCGAACGCGACGTCAACCGCGTACGTGGTGAAGACGTAGAAGATTCCCATGATGAGCACTGCACCCAACACGGCGCGGCGGATCGTCCGGCGCGGGTCGCGGGCCTCCTCGGCCAACGGCGCCGCTCCCTCGAACCCACCGAACGCGAGGATCGTGAACACCGACCCGGCGATCACTCCGGTGATGCCGTGGTACGTCGACGGCGTGTGGCCGGTGCCGAACACGGACAACGTGTTCGCACTGCCGGCGTGGCCGATGAGGAGGAACGCCATGACGACAAACACGGCGACCTCGAAGATGCCTAGCACGGTGCCGAGCCCGGCCGACGCGCGGATGCCGTAAAGTCCGGCGGCCGCCACGATCAGCGCGCCGAGGATCGTCCACGGCCACCACAGGTTGGCCGGGTAGCTCGCCCATTCGGAGTGGAATGTGCCGGCCACCGTGAACCCGAGCTGCAGCAACACCAGCGGTCCGATCAACATACCGGCGAAGACGTACCCCCAGGCGACGAGGAAGCCCACACCGTTGTGCAGGCCTTGCGCGGCGTACGTTGCCAGCGATCCGGCCGATGGTATGCGCTTGGCCAGTTCCGAGATCGACACCGCGCAGAACAGGCATGCGATGAGCGCGAAGAGGACCGACAGCGGAAGCGAACCGCCGGCGTAGGCCGCACCGAACGGGATGGATGCGGCGACGGCGGCGCCGGGAGCCATGTCGGTGATGCTCTGGAACAGGACTTCCCTGAGCCCGATCGCGTTGCGGCGAAGACCGGCGGGAGCTGGGGAGACTTGACCGACCATGAGTGACCTCGCTCTAGAGAGGGTGATCATGCGGAGCCTTGGATGGAAAGTACATCGTGGAGCGAATTTGCAAAAGCACCGTGATCCCTATGACTCGCCTGTGCGTCGAGATCCGGCATGCTGGGAAGTCGACGGCTCGCTGGACCTGCGTTTTGCGTCGGCCCGGGGCATGCTGAGGGAATGCCTCGATCTACCCCACCATTTCGCGCCGATCACGTCGGCAGCCTCCTACGTCCGCCGGCCGTGCATGCAGCGCGGGCAAAACACGCGGCCGGCGAGATCTCCGACGATGACTTACGTGCCGCCGAGGACACGGCCATCGACGACGTCGTACGAATGCAGGAAGACGTCGGCCTGCGGTCCGCGACCGACGGCGAGTTCCGGCGTACGTCCTGGCACATGGACTTCATCTATCAGCTCGGCGGCGTCCATCAGGCGGACGAGAAGCTCACTGTCCAGTTCTTCAACGACGCCGGCACGCTCGACTTCGCGTCGGCCGCGCTGCTGGTCGATGAGCCGATCACGTTGCCGCGCACCATTTTCGCCGATGCGTACGCGTTCCTCGCGAGCCAGGTGCGAACGGCGACACCGAAGATCACGATTCCGTCGCCGAGCATGGTGCACTACCGCGGAGGCCGGGCCGCCATCTCGACCGACGTCTACCCGGAGTTGGACGCGTTCTGGGACGACCTGTCGGCCGCGTACGCCGCCGAGGTACGCGGGCTGGCCGACCTCGGCTGCACGTACCTGCAGCTCGACGACACCAGCCTCGCCTACCTGAACGATCCGCGGCAACGCGAGATGCTCGCCGCACACGGTGGAGATCCGCTGCATCAGCACGAGCGCTACATCGCTCAGGTCAACAAGGCCATCGCCGACCGCCCCGCCGGCATGGCGGTGACAACGCACATGTGCCGCGGGAACTTCCGGTCGTCGTGGGCGGCCGCCGGCGGCTACGACTTCGTCGCAGAGGCGTTGTTCTCCTCGCTCGAGGTTGACGGCTTCTTCCTGGAGTACGACGACGAGCGGTCCGGATCGTTCGAGCCGCTGCGTTTCGTGCCGCCGGGCAAGATGGTCGTCCTCGGCCTCGTCACCACCAAGCGCGGCCAACTCGAAAGCAAGGACGACCTGAAGCGACGCATCGACGAAGCGAGCCGGTATGTCCCGCTGTCGCAACTGTGCCTGTCGCCGCAGTGCGGCTTTTCGTCCACAGTGGAAGGCAATGTGCTGACGTACGACGAAGAGGTGGCCAAACTTCGGCTGATCGTCGAGACCGCCGCCGACGTGTGGGGCGACCAGTAGCACGGCCGGGACCGTCGAGGACAACGACAACTGCCCGGTGGCCTCGCGTGGCCGGAGTCACGACCGCGTTCGCCGCGAATCCGGCCCGGCTCGGCCGGGCCGGTGCGAGGATCGTCGGGAGTGGCGCCGGCCGACGGCCAGCGCCCCCGGCGGATGAGGAGCTGAGATGGCCCAGACAAGTGGCGGCTTTCCCGACAAGCTCTCGCAGCCAGCGCAACGGGCGCTCGCGTCGGCCGGCTACACCCGTTTGGAAGAGCTCACCACGGTCAGCGAAGCCGAGCTCGGCAAGCTGCACGGCATGGGGCCCAAGGCAATTCGGCAGCTCCGCGAGGCACTAGCCGAGCGGAGCCTGTCGTTCGCGCCAAAGGGCTGACATCGCCGGGGCGGGCGGTCCTCCGTACCCGACAATTTTGATCTTGGTCATTCGGCGCAAAGCCGGACGCATCCCGCGGCGGCTCGCTACCGTGATGGTGATGCCATCAGCGCTAGGTTCCCGGCCACCGGACGTCACCGTCGTCGTCGGGGCCTACGATGCGATGCCTTATCTGGCCGACTGCATCTCGTCGGTGGTGAATCAGTCAATCGACCCCAGCCGGGTGGAAATCGTGGCGGTCGACGACGGCTCGCAGGATGGCTCCGGTGAGTTGTTGGACAAGGCGGCTGCGGTGACGCCGAATATGCGGGTCATCCATCAGCCAAACTCGGGCAACGCCGCCCGACCACGCAACGTCGGCCTGGATAACGCGTCCGGACGCTATGTTTTCCTCCTCGACGCCGACGACATGCTCGGCCCGGAAGCGTTGGAACGAATGGTCGGCACCGCCGACGCCAACGGGTCCGACGTCGTCCTCGGCCGGATGGCGCCGATCGGCCGGCGCAAGGTGCCGACCTCGATGTTCACCCACAATCAGCCGCACGCGGACCTCTACCGGTCACGCGTCTACCGGTCACTGCGGGTCCAACGGCTGTTTCGGCGCGACATGCTGGAACGGCACCAGATGCGTCTGCCGGAACTCACGTTGGGCGAGGACCAGCCGTTCGCCGCGCTCGCCTACCTCAACGCTCGCGTGATCAGCGTCGTCGCCGACTACGACTGCTACCACTTGCGCGAGCGCGACGGCCGGAATCTCACTGTCCGGATGGCCGATTCGCTCCGCTGGGTGGAGACGCTGGAATACCTGCTGCCGCTCGTCGCCGCCCGCGTCCCGGCCGGCCGACGGCGAGACGTGTTGATGCGCAAGCACTTCGACGACGCGATGCGCGAGGCATTCGGCCCACACTTCCTCAAGCACGAGCGGTCGGCGCAGGTCGAGGTGGTCGACCGGGTTCGGCGCCTGATGGACGCCTACTACACACGCCGCGTGGACGCCGGGCTGTCGCCTCTGGTCCGATTCACGTTCGAGCGCGTCGCAGCGGGCGACATCGACGGTGTGGTCGCGGCCGCAAAGGCTCGTCCGGCTGGCGGCCAGGCCGTGCAGGAACTGACCTTCGGCATGACCGAACCGGCGCTGGTGCGATGGTCGCGCGCCATCGGCCGGCTGCGTCGAGCGGCCCACCGGACGGCCTGACCGCTGCGGCCAACGGCTCGGCGCGGAGCCGACCGCTCAGATCGCGTACGTCTTCGCGACCATCACGAGCTCGGTGTCGTGGGAGCCCTCGACGCCGACACCGGTCGGTCGCGGCGTGAACCCTGGCAAGCCGTCGAGCCCATCGCTGCCGTCCAAGACGCGTATCCGCACCGGGCCGGCCGTGTTGAGG
>DASQPR010000309.1:0-2190 GCA_035643815.1 Micromonosporaceae bacterium
CGCAGACCCGGATCCGGCAGGCCCGGATCCCGACGGTGCGGAAGGAGAAGCCGAGTAATCGTGCGGATTGTGTAAGGTCGGCTAGTAGGCCAGACTTTCCGGGCGGACGGCAACGATATCGGGGGCACAAGCGTCCCATGAGTACGACGAGTCCGGCAGAATGCCGCCTTCTTCGCATAGGCGGCCATATGGGCGTCGCGTCCGGAGATAACCTCGTGAGGGTCTGGATCAGAGGGAGGACGGCTTGGACAGGCGCACGGACAGGCCAGATGGTTCGGGAGGAGGCTCGCCCACCGTGGTGACTTCGCGAGCTTCCGACGACAACCTCGTCGACGACCAAGACTCCCGGACGAGCGACATCATGGCACCGCCCCGGCAGGGACGGAGCAAGCAGCCAGGCAAGCCGGCTCCTGCCGCGAGCGACGATGCCGCGTCCGACGGTACGGCAGGCGGCGGCGTTTCGCCGAACGGCACGCCGGCGGCCGGGAGAGAGGAAGCTCCCGCCAACGGCACCGTGACGGACACGGCGCGCCCGGCGGCGGACGACACGGTCGTCGACGGCGTGCCCGCGCTGCCCGCCGACACCATCGGATCCTCGCGTGCGGCCCGGTCGAAGGGGCCCGACGCGGAGCAGGCCCCGGCCGGTGAGAAGAATCAGCCTGCCGCGGACCACTCGCCGGCCCAGTCACCGGCACTGAGCTTCGCGCCGCCGTCCGCCCAGCCTCAGCCGTCCGTCGAAGACCCGACCATCGCCTATGCGCCGACGCCCGCCGTGAAGCCAGGAAGCGACAACCTGGTGACGTCTGGTGTCCCCTCGTCGGCCGGTTCCGCCGTACCGACTGGTTCCGCGGCGTCGACTGGTTCCGCCGCGCCGGCCGGCGATCGCCCGGCGCCGGCCGAATCCCCGTCGGTCTCCCCGGCCGCGTTCGCGTGGGAGATGCCCGACCCGCCGGCGCACTCGCCCTCGTCCCCGGCGCGGACGTTCCTGCGGTCGGGTACGTCCGCCAGGAAATCGCCTCCGCCCCCGCCCGGGCCGCTGCCCGGCGGCAGCGGCAAGGCCGCGGCGGGGAGCCCGGCCGCGTCTCGTGGCACGCCGCCTAAGGTAACCATGGCACAGCCGAAGCGGACGGCGCGGCAGGCGCACCTCACCGTCGCCCGGGTCGAGCCCTGGTCGGTCATGAAGTTCAGTTTCGTCGTCTCGCTGGTCGCCTTTGTCATCTTGTTCGTGGCGGTCAGCGTGCTCTATGGCGCGCTGGCCGGGCTTGGCGTGTTCGACTCACTGCAGCGCGTCGTGTCGGACGTCACGTCGAGCCAGGCTTCGACGGGCGTGAACGCGAAGGCCTGGTTCTCCGCGTCCCGGGTGCTCGGCTACACCGCCCTGCTCGGCTCGCTCAACATCGTGCTGATCACTGCGATGTCGACGATCGGCGCCGTGGTGTACAACCTGACCTCGCGACTGGTCGGCGGCGTGGAGGTCACCCTCAAGGAAACCGAATAACGCCGCGGCGGCCACATGCGGTAGCATCGCCGGGACGGCGGGGCGGTCAGGTCCGTGAACCACGGCACAACCCGCCCCGACGGTGCGGTAGGATTGTTTCCGCTCCTTTTTTCGCAGGTCATGGGGTTATAGCTCAGTCGGTTAGAGCGCGTCCCTGATAAGGACGAGGCCCGTGGTTCAAGTCCACGTAACCCCACACAGCACTCTTTCATCAGCCACTATGCGACCAGACCGGTCTCTCCGGCCGGTGCGGCGGGCGCGCTGGCCCCGCAGGCTGGCTGCGCAGGTTGGCCGGGTGGCTTTGCTAAGCTGCCGTACACCTGCGGAGGGCGGAATTTCCGATCCGCCGGTCCGTTCTGATGTCATCGAGGTGGAGGGTTCCTCGCTGTGAAGAAACTCATCGTGCTCGCCGCGCTCGGGGTTGGCGCGTTTGCCGTCTGGCGCAAGGTCCAGTCCGACCGTGCCGAACTCGACCTATGGACCGAGGCCACCGCCGCCGACGAGGACTGACGCGCGCGGTCGGAGCCATGTCCGACAGCCGGCGAAAGTCGAGCCGGCGCAAGGAGGCAAGCAGGTGAGCGATACATCTCCGGTGTCGCTCATTTGCTGTGACGTGGTCGGGGCGGCCGCCGCCGATGGCAGCATCATGGAGCGGGCGTTCGCCGAGGCGATCGCCACCCAGGGGGTTGTCG
>DASQPR010000310.1:0-8137 GCA_035643815.1 Micromonosporaceae bacterium
ACGGGCCGAGATCGACAACCTCCAACGCCTCGCCGACCGCCTGGCTGACCGTTCGCTCGACCGGACGACGATCGACGCCGCGGCCACCACACTCGCGGCCAGTCGGCCGCTGCCGGTGCTCGGGCTCCGTACGGCCGCGCCGCTCGCGGCCTACTTCGGCTACTTCGCCGCGAAGGTGCTGCCGGAGGTCCGCGTACTCGATCACGGTGGCAGCGTGCTCACCGATCAGCTGGAACAGGCGCGCGCGGCCGGCGCGACCGCAATGCTGGGGATTGTGTTGCCGCGCCACCCGAAGGAGTCGCTGGCGGCCCTGCGCGAGGCGCACGCCGTCGGCCTCACCGTGGTGGCGTTGACCGACTCGCCGATCGGCGAGGTTGCGGACGCCGCCGATCTGACGCTGCATGCCCGGGTGAGCCCACACCTGGTTTTCGATCTCCACGCCGCACCGATGGCGCTGGCGATGGTGTTGCTGCAGGCCATCTGTGGTGCCACGCCGGCCCGGACGCAGGCGCGGCTGGAAGCCTTTGACGCCTCGGCGGCCCGACGCGACCTCTTCTTGAGTTGACACTGCCTCACCTGACGCACTTTCTCATCTGACGCAGCTTTGAGCTGACGAACCGACCTCTAGGAGTAGCCAGTGGACCCGATCCGGTCACCCCGGGGCACGACGCTCACCGCGCGTGGTTGGCCGCAGGAAGCGGCCATGCGGATGCTGCAGAACAACCTCGATCCGGACGTCGCGGAACGACCCCAGGACCTCGTGGTCTACGGGGGTACGGGCAAAGCCGCGCGCGACTGGCCGTTGTATCACGCATTGATCCGTACGATGACGACGCTCGCCGACGACGAGACGATGCTCGTGCAGTCGGGACGGCCGGTCGGCGTGTTCCGGACACATGAGTGGGCGCCGCGAGTGCTGATCGCCAACTCCCACCTCGTGCCCGACTGGGCCACGTGGCCGGAGTTCCGTCGCCTGGAGAAGCTGGGCCTCACGATGTACGGCCAGATGACGGCCGGCTCCTGGATATACATCGGCACCCAGGGCATCTTGCAGGGCACGTACGAGACGTTCGCCGCCGTGGCCACGAAGCGGTTCGGCGGCACCCTGGCCGGGACGCTCACGTTGACGGCCGGCTGTGGCGGGATGGGCGGCGCACAACCGCTCGCGGTGACAATGAACGGTGGCGTGTGCCTGATCATCGACGTGGACGCGCATCGGCTCGCTCGTCGCGTCGAGACGCGCTACCTCGACACCGTCGCGGACTCGCTCGACGATGGGATCGACATGGCGCTGGCCGCGAAGCGCGAGCGGCGTGCGCTCTCGATCGGCGTCGTCGGTAACGCAGCGGTCGTCGTGCCGGATCTGTTGCAGCGCGGCGTGCCGGTCGACATCGTGACCGACCAGACATCGGCACATGACCCGCTGTCGTACGTCCCGACCGGTGTCGAGCCCGACGACGCGCCGGACTACGCGGCCCGCAAGCCGGAGGAGTTCACCGATCGCGCGCGTGCATCGATGGCTCGGCATGTCGCGGCAATGGTCGGTTTCATGGACGCCGGCGCCGAGGTGTTCGACTACGGCAACTCGATCCGGGGCGAGGCGCAGCTCGGCGGGTATGAGCGTGCGTTCGCGTTCCCGGGCTTCGTGCCGGCCTACATCCGGCCCCTGTTCTGCGAGGGCAAGGGACCGTTCCGCTGGGCGGCACTGTCGGGTGACCCGGCCGACATCGCGAAGACCGATCGGGCCATCCTCGATCTGTTCCCGGAGAACGAATCCCTGGCCCGGTGGATCCGGATGGCCTCCGATCGCGTGGCCTTCCAGGGCCTGCCAGCCCGCATCTGCTGGCTCGGCTACGGCGAGCGCGACAAAGCGGGTGTTCGCTTCAACGACATGGTCGCGAATGGGGACCTCTCTGCGCCGCTGGTGATCGGGAGGGATCATCTCGATTGCGGCTCGGTGGCCTCGCCGTATCGGGAAACCGAATCGATGGCCGACGGCTCCGACGCGATCGCCGACTGGCCGCTGCTCAACGCCCTGGTGAACACCGCCTCCGGCGCATCCTGGGTGTCCATCCACCACGGTGGCGGCGTCGGCATCGGCCGCTCGATCCACGCCGGCCAGGTCTGCGTCGCGGACGGCACCGCGATCGCCGGTCAGAAGATCGAGCGCGTGCTGACCAACGACCCTGGCATGGGCGTGATCCGGCATGTCGACGCCGGATACGAGCTCGCCGAGACGGTGGCCGAGACCGCGGGCGTACGGGTGCCGATGCGCGAAGGTGCCGAGCCGGTCGATACGGAGGTGCACCGATGACCGATGCCGTCGATAAGTTCGCCGCGCTGTGGGGCTCGCTTACACCGATCGGCCGCGCGCCGAGCCGCGGCGTCGACGGGCCGTCCGGCCCCGGTTACGTGCGCTACTCGTGGACGCCAGCCGATCTCGACTGCCGCGAGTGGTTCGTCGAGGAGGCCCTCGACCGCGATCTCGAGGTGGAGACGGACGGAAACGGCAACATCTGGGCGACCTGGTGCCCGGACGGCGTCGATGAGCGGCAGGCGGCCGTGGTCACCGGCAGCCATCTCGACTCCGTACCACACGGCGGGGCGTACGACGGTCCGCTCGGTGTCGTCTCCGCATTGCTCGCCATCGACGAGATGCGTACGCGCGGCGCGATCCCGGGCCGGCCGGTGAAAATCGCCGTGTTCACCGAGGAAGAGGGCTCGCGCTTCGGCATTGCCTGCCTCGGCTCCCGCCTCCTGACCGGTGCCGTGTCCTCGGCGCAGGCGCTGCGGCTGACCGACAGCGACGGCGTACGGCTAGCCGACGCGTTGACGATCAGCGGACTGGATCCGGCCGAGGTCGGCCCGGACGAGAAACGGCTCAACGGCATCGGTGCCTTTGTGGAGCTGCATGTCGAGCAGGGCCGATCGCTCATCGATTCGGATGCCGCGGTCGGCGTGGCCAGCTCGATCTGGCCGCATGGGCGCTATCGCTTCGAGTTCCGGGGCGAGGGCAACCACGCGGGCACGACCCGGATGTCGGACCGGCACGATCCGATGCTCACGTACGCGTTCACCGTGCTGGCCGCGAACAAGGCGGCCCGGCTGTCCGGCGCGCACGCGACGATGGGACGGATCCAGGTCGAACCGAACGCGACGAACGCGATCCCGTCGGCGGTCACTGGCTGGCTGGATGCCCGGGCCGCCGATGACGGGACACTCGCCGGCCTGATCGCCGACGTCATGACCAAGTCGTCCGAGCGAGCGGATCGCGACGGGACGAGCGTGACCGTGAGCGCCGAGTCAGTGTCGGCCGAGACGGAGTTTGCGCCGACGATGCGGTCACGGTTGCAGGCCGTTCTGCCGGGCGCACCGGTCCTCGCGACCGGCGCCGGCCACGACGCCGGGATCCTCGCCGCCCACGTGCCGACGGCGATGTTGTTCGTACGCAATCCGAGTGGCGTCTCGCATGCGCCGGAGGAGTTCGCGACGGACGAGGACTGCGCGGCTGGCGTCACCGCGCTCGCGGACGTGTTGACGGAGCTGGCATGCCGGTGACCCGCCGGTTTCACGCGGAATTCGCCTGGCTATCCGGTGCGCGGGGCGAGCACCCGAGCGTCGAGTCCGACGTCCTGATCGAGGTGGGCGACGGGCGCTTCACGAGCGTGATCCCCGGGGTGCCGGTCGGCGCCGCGGCCACCGACGGGGCACTGCGCCTCGCCGGACTCACAATTCCGGGTCTAGCCAACGCACACTCGCACGCGTTCCATCGCGCGCTGCGCGGTCGTACGCAGACCGGGAAAGGCAGTTTCTGGACGTGGCGCGACGGGATGTACGGCCTGGCCGAACGACTCGACCCCGACGCGTACTACTGGCTGGCCCGGGCCACATACGCGGAGATGGTCTTGGCCGGCATCACCTGCGTCGGCGAGTTCCACTATCTGCACCACGGTCCGGGTGGCACGCCGTACGGCGACCCGAACGCGATGGCCGCCGCCCTCATGTACGCAGCCCGGGACGCGGGCCTGCGCATGACGCTGCTCGACACGCTCTACCTCACCGCGAACGTCGACGGCACACCGCTATCCGGCACTCAGCTCCGGTTCGCCGATCGTGACACCGATGCCTGGGCGAGCCGGGTCACCACGCTGTCCGGCCAGTCGCACGCCCGCATTGGCGTGGCCGCCCATTCGGTCCGCGCAGTGCCGGCCGCCGCGTTGCCGACCGTGGTCGACGTCGCGGCCGGCCGGCCGATGCACGTGCACCTGTCCGAGCAGCGGGCCGAAAACGCGGCGTGCCATGCCATCCATCACGCCACACCGACACAACTGTTGGCCGACAACGGTTTTCTCGGGCCGACGACCACCGCGGTGCACGCGACGCATCTCGACGACATCGACCGTACGGTGCTCGGAGACACCGACACTGGCGTGTGCTTCTGCCCGACCACGGAGCAGGATCTGGCCGACGGGATCGGTCCGGCGCGCGCACTTGTCGACGCCGGCTCCCCGCTTTCGCTCGGCTCGGACAGCCACGCGGTCATCGACATCTTTGCCGAAGCTCGCGCGGTCGAGATGCATGAACGGCTGCGCACCGAGACTCGGGGCCATTTCGACGTCGCCGAGTTGATGGCGGCGGCGACCGTGAACGGCCACCGCGCACTCGGCTGGACCGATGCCGGGACGATCGCGCCTGGTGCTCGGGCCGATCTGGTCACGCTGCGGCTCGGGGGTCGCCGGACGGCCGGCACGGATCCGCGCGCCGCGGCCATCTATGCGGCAACGGCAGCCGATGTCACACACGTCGTGATCGACGGCACGACCGTTGTGCAGGACGGCCGGCACGCCACGATCGATGTCGGCGCGGCGCTGTCGACCGCTATCGCACCGTTGTGGTCGCCGGCCGCCGTCGTACCCGCCTCGTTCGTGATGCCGGAGCCGTTCGATGCCGGCGCCGCCGATGAACCACCCACCGCGGGCCTCGACGAGCGGATCACCGTCGAACGGCCGGATGCACGATGACACTCCTCATAGACCACATCGGCGAACTCGTCACGAACGACACTTCGGTCGGCGATGGCGTGCTGGGCGATGGTCTGTTGGGCGATGGTGTGCTGGGCATTGTCCGTGACGCGGCCGTCGTCATCGGCGACGATGGCCGCGTCGCCTGGGTTGGCGCGCGCTCGTCGGCTCCGGCCGCCGATCGGTCTCTCGATGCCGCCGGCGCCGCCGTCATTCCGGGATTCGTAGACAGCCACGCCCACCTCGTCTTCGCCGGCGATCGGGCGGCCGAGTTCGCGGCCCGGATGGCCGGATCGCCGTACACGGGCGGCGGCATCCGCACGACCGTCGCCGCCACGCGGGCCGCGTCCGACGACGACCTACGGGCCACCGTCGCGCGCCTGCGCCGCGAAATGCTGCGACAGGGCACGACCACGATCGAAATCAAGAGTGGGTACGGGCTGACCGTTGCCGACGAGCGCCGGTCGCTACGCATCGCCGGCGAATTCACCGACGAGACGACGTATCTCGGCGCGCATGTGATCCCGG
The DNA here is from genome assembly GCA_035643815.1 of Micromonosporaceae bacterium. Taxonomy (GTDB): domain Bacteria; phylum Actinomycetota; class Actinomycetes; order Mycobacteriales; family Micromonosporaceae; genus DASQPR01. The sequence continues at coordinate 5,550 of DASQPR010000310.1, forward strand.
CCGACGCCGATCCGGACGACTACACCGCACTGGTCTGTGGCCCGATGCTGGATGCCGCGGCGCCCTACGCCCGCTGGATCGACGTGTTCTGCGAACGGGGTGCGTTCGACGAGGACCGGTCACGTGCCGTCCTCACGGCCGGCATTCGGGCCGGACTCGGTGCCCGGATCCACGCCAACCAGCTCACGGCGGGCGGCGGCGTACGGTTGGCGGTCGACCTCGGAGCGGCCAGCGCCGATCACTGCACGCACCTCGCGCCGGCGGACATCGACGCGCTCGCCGCATCGGTAAGCGGCGGCGAAGCCGGTACGGTCGCGACGTTGCTGCCGGGCGCCGAGTTCTCCACCTGGTCGCGTTACCCCGACGCGCGTGCCCTGCTTGACGCGGGCGCGACCGTCGCGCTCGCCACCGACTGCAACCCCGGATCGTCGTACACGTCCTCGATGCCGTTTTGCATCGCACTGGCGGTCCGGGAGATGCACATGAGCCCGCACGAGGCGTTGTGGTCGGCGACCGCAGGCGGCGCGAAAGCCTTGCGCCGCGCGGACGTCGGCCATCTCGGCGTCGGCGCCCGAGCCGACCTCGCCATCCTCGACGCTCCCAGTTTCCTGCACCTGGCTTACCGGCCCGGCGTTCCCCTCGTCCGCACCGTTCTCGTCGACGGCGTCCCCAATAACGCAGCCCCCATCAACGGAGATACAGCATGACCGTCATCGTCACCCCGACCGGCGTCACCCACGCCGACGTTCTCGCCGTCGCGCGCGGCGCCGACCGGATCGAGATATCGCCGGCGGCCGACGCAGCGATGGCCACGAGTCGCGAGATCATCGACGACATCGAGCGACAGGGTCGGCCGGTCTACGGCGTCTCCACCGGATTCGGCGCGCTCGCGAGCACGTTCATCGCGCCGGAACGCCGGGCCGAGTTGCAGCACGCGCTGATCCGGTCACATGCGGCCGGCGTCGGCGCACCGATGCCGCGTGAGGTCGTCCGCGCGATGATGCTTCTGCGCGTACGGTCGCTCGCGCTCGGCCACTCCGGTGTCCGGCCGCTCGTCGCGCACGCGCTCGTGGACCTGCTCAATCACGACATCACGCCCTGGGTGCCCGAGCACGGATCGCTCGGTGCGTCCGGCGACCTCGCGCCCCTGGCCCATTGCGCGCTCGCCCTGCTCGGCGAGGGATGGGTGCTCGGTAAGGACGGTTCTCGGATGGCCGCGGCCGATGCGTTGGCGCATGCGGGAATCGAGCCGATCGACCTCGCCGCGAAGGAAGGACTGGCGCTCATCAACGGCACGGATGGCATGCTCGCCATGCTGTTCCTGGCCATAACGGATGCCGCGCACCTCTTCGCGATGGCCGACGTGACCGCCGCCCTGTCGACCGAGGCGATGCTCGGCTCGGACCGGCCGTTCGCGCCCGAGATCCACGCGATTCGGCCGCAGCCGGGCCAAGCGGTGTCGGCCGCTAACATTCACCGGCTGCTGCAGGGTTCGGCCATCATGGACAGCCATCGCGATGACTTCGGCCATGCCGTACAGGACGCGTACTCGATCCGTTGCGCGCCGCAGGTCGCCGGTGCGGCCCGCGACACGCTCGACTTCGTCCGCCAGGTCGCGGCGCGTGAACTCGCCTCGATCGTCGACAATCCGGTCGTGCTGCCGGACGGTCGGGTCGTGTCGACCGGCAATTTCCATGGTGCGCCGCTCGGCTTCGCCGCCGACTTCCTGGCCATCGCCGCCGCCGAGGTCGGGTCGATCTCCGAACGTCGGGTCGACCGCCTGCTCGACGTCACGCGATCTCGGGATCTGCCGGCGTTCCTGACGCCCGACCCCGGCGTGAACTCGGGCCTCATGATCGCTCAGTACACCGCGGCCGGGATTGTCGCCGAGAATCGCCGTCTCGCCTCGCCGGCCAGCGTCGGCTCCGTCCCGACATCGGGAATGCAGGAGGACCACGTCTCGATGGGTTGGGCGGCCGCGCGGAAGCTGCGGACCGTTCTCGACAACCTGACCAGCCTGCTCGCGGTCGAACTGATCGCCGGCGTCCGCGGCATCCAATTGCGGGCGCCGCTGGAACCGTCGGCCGCCGGTCGCGCGGCGCTCTCCGCGGTCGGCCCCTTCGCCGGTACGCCCGGGCCGGACATCTTCATGGCACCCGTCATCGAGCACGCGCGCGCCGTCGTCGGTGGCTCCGCGCTACGGGCCGAGATCGAAGCGGCCATCGGTCCACTCGCCTGAGTTGGGCGTCGCCGCTAGCCCACAATGGCGGGGTGCCCGATGCGAAAACACGCCGCTGGTATCGGCCGATGGTCGCGCGCGACGTCGATGAACCGCACCGCGCGTCGACGCCGCTCGAGTTGCTTTTCGACCTGTGCTTCGTGGTAGGCGTGTCGCAGGCGGCCGGTCGTCTCCACCACGCGTTGTCGGCGAACGAGATCGGCCACGGCATCGGCAGCTACCTGATGGTGTTCTTCGCGATCTGGTGGGCGTGGGTCAACTTCACCTGGTTCGCGTCGGCGTACGACAACGATGACGTGCCGTACCGCGTGACCACGCTCGTCCAGATCACCGGTGCGCTGATCCTCGC
>DASQPR010000311.1:0-3518 GCA_035643815.1 Micromonosporaceae bacterium
TCGATGGAAACACCGGGTGTCGCGCCGCCGTTCAGGAACGCCTCCTGGTCCGTCGAGCGGACATCCCAGCCGGTACGGATGAGCAGCCAGCCGCCGGCCGGCAAGGCGCCGTACTCCGCCTCGAACGCCTTGATGTGCGACACCTCGAGGAGGAAGTTCGGGTCGGCGGTCGCCTGGGCCGTCACGTCCAGCACGGCCGCCGGCGCGATGAGCTGGCGCACCGGCACCTGGGCGACGTCGCGCTTGTCGCGCCCGGTCACCCAATGGATCGGCGCGTCGAAGTGTGTGCCGGTGTGCTCGCCGGTCGTGAAGTTGTTCCAATACCAGGCCGGGCCGCGGTCGTCGTATCGGCTGATCTCGGTCAGCGCGAACGGCCAGGTCTGACCGAACTGCTCCGGCAGCGCCAGGATGGGCGTGTTGGACGTCAACGGTGCGGTTAGGTCGTACACCTCGATGGCACCCGTACCGATCGCGTCGACAAGATCCGAAAGCAGCGTCATGCAACGACGCTAAGACACCGGGCGGATCATTACAACGAAACCCGCGCCCTCTCACGCGATGTCACGGCCGGCAGGGTCGTCCACGGCATCGGCGTCGCGATTTCGTGCAGTGCGCGGCGTCCGTACCACCATTGGTTGATTCTTGGCGCGGCGAACAGCGCGATGGCGCCGGCGAGAAAGCCGGCCACGACGTCGGTCGCATAATGCTCGCGCAGGTACATCGTGGAGAGATACAGGCCTACCGCAACCGGCAGGTACGTCCAGAAGAGCCGGCGTGCGTCGCGCCACATCATGCCGAGCACGACCGTGGTCATGGCCGTGTGCAGACTCGGAAACGCATCCCGCGCGGAGCCCTTCATCTGGTCGATCGCCCGTAGCACCGCTCCGGCGCTATGGTGCCAGCCCGGCAGCGGATCGGCGTAGATCGAATGCTGATAGACGTACGGGCCGACGGCCGGCATCAACAGGTATCCGGCATAGCCGATGAACGCGGTAACGGTGATCGCGAGCGCGAAGTCGTGGAACTCGCGATAGCGACCACGGAAATACTGCAGACCCGCGTAGATCGGTGACGCAAACGCATAGCTGACGTAGCACGCCGTCAGCACATCGGTGACGGGCACCGAACCGAGGTGGTCATTGAGCCAACGACCGACGTCCGTGTGGAAGGCGAAGTGGTCGCTCGCGACGAGCAGATGGTCACGTACGTTCGGGCAGATGATCGGCGTGAGATCGTGCAGCGCTTCATAGATCGCGAGACACGCGAAGAGCGGACCAAACTCCCGCAGCGTTCTGATCGCCACTCCCGCACCGATCCGCAGCCGCGCCCGGTCGAGACCGAACGTGCCGATCGGTCCGGGTCGAGCACCACGATATGCGCGTACGAAGATCACCAAGGCGACACCGACGACGATGGCGACGAATCGCAGATCCGCGATGAATCGCGCGATGACCAGGTGCACCTGCCCTGTCGCGATTACGAGTGCGATCAGCGCGATCCCGAACACGCCAAAAAGCACTCTTCCGGCATGACGAGACGCGTGATGCTGTCAATTGCGGCGCGGTGATGTTGGCGTACCGGTCGGCGTTTGGTAATCGCGGCGGTCGCGACCGGCGCCGGCGTCGCGGCGATCGACGTGCTGTCGCCTCCGGCGGGATCACCCGGCGCGGTCTTGCCATCGGCTTCGCCTCCGGGACCGACCGGCCGGTCCTGCCGCGAAAAGCCAGAGATCGGAGCCGTGGTGAGCACGGCGAGATGCTACCGACTTCGATCAACCCGGCGTTCACCTGTTGACCATGTCGGTCGTTCCCGCCGAAAGCGGTCGATGTTCTAGGTTTTGGACGTCAATCGACGCCGTCGTCGACCGCCGGGAGTCGCTTGTGGATGGCTAGCGCACGGGGACCAGCCGCGCGACCATCAGCATTCGATGACGTTGACAGCGAGGCCGCCGCGAGCGGTCTCCTTATACTTGATCTTCATATCGGCACCAGTCTCCCGCATCGTCTTGATGACTTTGTCGAGAGAGACGAAATGCTGCCCGTCGCCGCGCATCGCCAGCCGCGTTGCCGTGATTGCCTTGATGCTCGCGACGGCGTTGCGCTCGATGCACGGGATCTGCACGAGACCGCCGACCGGATCGCAGGTCAGCCCCAGGTTGTGCTCCATCGCGATCTCCGCGGCGTTCTCGACTTGGCGCGGCGAACCGCCGAGCACCTCGGTCAGGCCGGCCGCGGCCATCGAGCACGCCGACCCGACCTCGCCCTGGCAGCCGACTTCGGCGCCGGAGATCGAGGCGTTCTCCTTGAACAGCACGCCGATCGCGGCCGCGGTAAGCAGGAAGCGGATCACGCCGTCGAGGTCGGCACCGGGTACGAAGCGGGTGTAGTAGAGCAGCACGGCCGGCACGATGCCGGCGGCGCCGTTCGTCGGAGCGGTCACGACGCGACCGCCGGCCGCGTTTTCTTCGTTCACTGCGAGCGCGAAGAGCGTCACCCAGTCCATGACCCGCAACGGATCAACGGCGAAGTGTTCGGCCGACAACGTCCGGCTCAGTTCGGCCGCCCGTCGGCGCACTTTCAGGCCTCCGGGCAGCGTCCCGTCGTTAGCACAACCCCGGTTCACGCACTCCTGCATCGTCTGCCAGATGTGTGCCAACTCGGTACGTACGTCGTCCTCGGATCGCCACGACAGTTCGTTGGCAAACATCAGTGCGGAGATCGGCAGACCGGTCGCCGTCGTGTGGGCGAGGAGTTCGGCCGCCGTACGGAACGGGTACGCCACCGGCGTCTCGTCTACCTTGATCCGATCGGCTCCCGTTGCCTTTTCGTCGACCACGAAGCCGCCGCCGACCGAGTAATACGTCCGTTCCCGCAGGATGGACCCGTCCGGTCCGTACGCCGTGAAGGTCATCCCGTTCGGGTGGAACGGCAGCGTACGGCGACGGTGAAGGACGAGGTCCGCGTCGGCGTCGAAGGCGATGTCGTGCGATCCGAGGAGAGCCAGCCAACCGCGGGCCTTGATGGCCGCGACGCGCTGCTGGATCGAATCGGTATCGACGGTCTCCGGATCGTCGCCGGACAGCCCGAGCAAGACCGCCCGGTCACTTCCGTGCCCGTGTCCGGTCGCACCGAGCGAGCCGAACAGTTCTGCGTACACCCGAGTGGTGTTGGCCAGTAGACCGTCCGCCTTGAGCCCGGCGGCGAACGTGTGCGCGGCTCGCATCGGGCCGACGGTGTGCGAGCTCGATGGCCCGATGCCGATCTTGAACAGGTCAAAGGTGCTGATCACGCCGTCTCCATCCCACCGACACAGCCACCTCGTTGTATGCCGTGCCATCGGCGGCCGACCGCCGGGGGTGTTGGCGGCGTCGCCCTCGTCAGCGTAGTCCGGTCCCGGCGTCGAGCGCCCTCGAGCGCCATCAGCGCCGTCTTGTCACCCCGCCGCCGCCGAACATGCCGCAAGATCCACCAGGGTGGACGATCGAAGTCGCCGCAACGATGCGAATCGTCCAGCAGGGT
>DASQPR010000312.1:0-2702 GCA_035643815.1 Micromonosporaceae bacterium
GGGCAGGTGGAAATACTCCTCCTTCGCCCAGTAGTGGACCTGGCGATCGACAACGGATCCGAGAAACAGCTGGTCAGCGACGGACAGGTGATTCGCGGCGAGGATCGCGCCACCGGTCTGCGGGACGTTGGACAGCCCCTCGACACGCGGCAGATATCCGTACTTCATGAACGTGCCGACCGTCAGCTTGCCGACGATGTACACCGGTGTCACTCGACTCTCCTACTCCTCGCGCCGTGCGGCTGCCACGGCGCCGCGGTGCGTCTCCGGCACGTGCCCGCGTTCGGCCGGTGCCTCACCCTAATGGGTGCCCGCTGACAACGGAATGCCTGGTCAGGTCCGGCTCGGCAGCCGGAGCCGGAACCGGTCGCGGTGCGGCATGTCGAACCCAAGAGCGAGCGCGGTGGCGTAGGCGCCGGTCGTGATCGTGAACTTGAAACCGTGGCCGGAGCACGCCGAGAGAAGGACTACACCGGGCCGGCCGGGGCAGTCGTCGATGACGAAGTCCGTGGACGGCGTAGACGTGTAATGACAGGCACGTACGTCGATGACGTCGAGCGGTCGATCCAGCCCGAAGAGCGCGGTCACGACGTCGGTGACCTCCGCGACCGACTCGCCGCGGATCGCCGCGTCGTCCGGTTCGCCGGGATCGATCACTCGCTGCTCGCGATCGTGCTGATGAATGCCGGCGAGGTGCACGAATCCACCGCCGGCTCCGCCACCGGCTCCACGGCCGGCTCCACCGTCCGAGCTGGCCACGTTCACCATGCCGTAGTACCCAGCGCCGGCGTAATCCATCCACGGATGCGGTTGGCCGTCGCCGAGCGGTGTCGCCGTGCGGAAGACGACTTGGAACCGTCGGGTGATGACGAAAGATGCCGCGGCCTCGGGCGCCAGCCGGAATGCCCACGGTCCGCCGGCCACGATCACGCGGTCAAAATCATCAAACCCATCACGGGTACGGACTCGGACGCGCCCTTCCTCGCCGGTCGGATCAATCGCGATCACCTTGGTGTGATCCCGAAGGCGGGCGCCCGCCGCTGCCGCCGCCTCGGCCAGTGCGGTGCGGACCTGCGTGGTGTCCATGACGCCGGCGCCAGGCTCGTAGACGGCCGAACCGTCGTCCGGCAATGCGATGCCGAACTCGGCCAGTCGGCGGTCTCCGGGCCGGACGATCTCGTACGGCTGCTTGGCATCGCGGATCGCGCCGGACACCGTTGCTACGTCTTCGGGTGTGCCGGTGTGGAAGCCGCCATGAAGGCGCATGAGCGTGCGGCCAGTCCGCTCCGCTAGCGCGTCCCAGCGTGGCATCGTCTCGCGCATCAGGTCCGCGTAGAACGGGTCGTCGTACCCGAATCTGATGATCTTGCCCCGGCCGCCGGAGCTCGCCGGTTGGTTGTCGAGATCCGACTGTTCGTAGCCGACGACATCGCAGCCATGCTCCGCGGCGGACAAAGCGGCGCCGAGTCCGGCCGCCCCCAGTCCGATCACGGCAACCTTGGTCCCAGCCCCTTCCGTCATGCGTACATCATCCTCTAACTGTGGCCACCGTGGACCCATAGATCACCGACGACCACACAAAACCCGGGGTGGGCCGCGTCAATTCGGCCGGCTAAACCGCATTCAGACCGCGTGGATGATGACGCCGAGGAGCAGGCCGAGCACGAGCAATCCACCGGCTCGCCGCATGTGTACGAACGCGACCGGTGCCCACCACAACGGCCATACGACGTCTTCGGGTGGCGCCTCGGCCGGCTTGGGCTGGCTGAACGCCCTCAGGGTGCCACGCAGCGCGAGCGGGATTGCGGCCAGCGTGAGCAGCGCCGGCCACGGCATCGCTCCGACGATCACGCTGATGACCACGCCGACGTAATAGAGCACGAGCATCGCCTGGGTGGCGACCTTGGCCCGGCGTTCACCGAGGATGACCGGCAGCGTATGCGTGCCGATCGGCTCGTCGTACGGGATCTTGTCGATGTGCTTGCCCATCAGAACGGTCGTGGGCAGCAGCGCGTACGTGACGGCGGCAAGGTTCACCTTCCAGTCGACCGTACCGAGACCGGCGTAGTAGACGCCGCCGACCATCAGCGGACCCCAGGTGATCAGGACGTCGAGTTCGCCGAGGCCGTACTTCTTCAGGCGCAGCGGCGGCGCGGTGTAGGCGTAGGAGAGCAGAAGGCCGGCAAGCGCGTAGACGATGATTGGCCAGCCGTGGCGTACGGTCAGCACGATCATGATCGCGAGGTCGATCACGTTCGCGGCGAGAATAGCGGCCACCAGCTGCTTCTTCGTGACGAGCCCGGCGAGGATCGGATGCGGTGCATAGAGCGCGCGCGGATAGTCGGCCGTGTCGCTACCGACCTGGGTGTCGGCGAGATCGTTCATCATGTTGTTCGCGACGTGCGCGATCAGGATGCCGACGATCGCGAGCGTCAACCCGAGCCAGTCGATGCCATGGATCGCGGCGTAGCTGCCGGCCGGCCGATCGGCCACCGCCGCGAGCAACAGCGCGATCAAACCGGAGAACAGTGTCAGCGGAAGCACGCCGGCCCGGGTGATGACGAGCCATCGGGTGAAGCCGTCGACCACACCGCGTTCGGGCGGGTTGGTGGTGAGGAAGGCGTAGCGCCAGGCGGCCAGGCGCTCGGAGAAGGGGAGTGGGGCCGGGGTCGCCGGCGTGCGCGTCGCTTCGCCTGTCACAT
>DASQPR010000313.1:0-2778 GCA_035643815.1 Micromonosporaceae bacterium
GACCGCGGTCGTGATATCGGCCGCGTATCAAGTCGTCATATCGGCCGCGTATCAACGCGCCGGAGTCGGAAGGTCGACAAAACGTCGCGGCCCGCAAGGCGTCTTACCTGCGTCTCTCTAACCGGCCCACCCTACATCGCCCATTCGGTTGAGTCAGCCCCTGTTGTCGCACGGTTCCCGGCTGTAACGTGACGGGGCGAGTTCGCTTGCTGGCGGTGAGCGATGGCTTGCTGGACGTGTTGGTACGGGCCTGGGGACGAGGAGCGTGGCCATGCTGTGGTGGCCCAAACGCGGGGACTCGGTGGGTGATGGCGACACCGGGCACAGTTCGGTACGGTGGGCTGTCGCGGACTATTCGGGCGCCGCGCCCGAAGCGATCGCGAGTGGCGGGATGGTGCCGAGGCAGTGTCGTGCCATCGAGCCGATCTCGTCGGAACGGATCGCGGCCGCACTCGATCAGCTCGACATCCGGTATATCCGCGACGCCGACGGCGACCTGCTCGCGATGTGGGAGCGGCACGCGGTGCTGATCGGGATCGAAGGGCCGGTCGACGAGATCCTCGTGATCCGAGCCCGTCCGCACGCGACCGTGCCCGGTGACTGGGCGCATCGCGCGTACGAGGCGGTCAACGAGTGGAATCACACGCGACGCTTCAACAAGGCGTACGTCGGCGACCTGAACGACCTCGGCCAACTGCCGATCTACGCGGAGGTCCAATGGCCGCTCGTCACCGGCGTCAACCAGGCGCAACTGGTCGAGTTCATTGAATGCGCCGTGTCGGTGTCCGAGTGCTTCGTCAGCTGGCTACACGACGAAGGCGCGTTGCTGTAGCTCGCGGCGGGCGGTCGGATCGGGCGTCGCGTTCGGACGACGGCTGTCACGGAACGGCTAGTCCTCGAACGTGTTGACCATGAATTGCGCCGCGTGTTCGAGGTATTCCCACAGCTCGGCGTCGTGCTCGGGGCTCAGGTGCAACGAGTCGACGGCGGCACGCATATGGCTGAGCCAGGCGTCGCGCTGCCTCGGACCGACGTGGAACGGTGCGTGGCGCATCCGGAGCCGCGGGTGCCCGCGCTGCTCCGAGTACGTTTTGGGGCCGCCCCAGTATTGCTCGAGGAACATCCGTAGGCGGTTCGCGGCCGGGCCGAGATCCTCCTCGGGGTATATCGGTCGGAGCACGGGGTCGGTAGCCACGCCCGCGTAGAACTCGTCAACCAGCTTCCGGAACGTCGGCTCGCCGCCGACGGCCTCGTAGAACGTCACGCTGGCCAATGCTACTGGCCTCGCGATGCGGTGCCGGCCAGGGCGTAGGGCCGGCCCGGGCGTACGGCCGGCGTGGGGTACGGCTCCGGCCAGGGCGTGCGGTCGTTGAGGGTCAGCCGGTCCAAGGTGTCTCGGCGGGCGGCATGGCGATCGAATGGGTTTGCCCGGACGTGTATCCGGCGATCGACGAGCGCGCACCCGGTGCCGGCGTGGTCGGTTGCGACGGCGCCGCCGTCTGTGCCGGGATATCGCTCGGGGCGCTCTTCGGTGCGGCCGGCGATGACCGCGCCGACACATCACTCGCCTCCGCCACGATCTGCGAGGCCGCGGCCTCCTCCGTCGTCTCCGGCGCGGCGTGTCGCGGCCGGCGACCGTCAACGGCGGCGATCGTTACGGCGTTGTGTGCGCGCACCGACGCGATCGTTTCGTCGACGCGCTCGGTCGAGGGCCAGATGACGCTGATCCCGATCATGACGCACACGCCGATCGAGCTGAAGATCGTCACCGCGGTCGACACCTCGACATGCGAGGCGATGTAGCCGGCCGCGAGCAGGCCGCCGCCCTGAAAGAGCGCCAGGCCCGACTGCATGACGCCGAACGCGCGGGCTCGGAATTCGGCCGGCAGCGCCTGGACGAAGAGGCCGTTGGCCGGAGCGGTCAGGCCGGCCACGGCGAACGACGAGATGAGTGACAGCGCGCCGATGACCACGACCGAATGCGTGAGAAAGACCGGCACCAGGGCGGTCGGGACGAGCACGGCCAGCGGTCGCAGCAGCCGTTGCCGGGTGGCCGGCGAGACCAGGCGCCCGACGACGATTGCGCCGATCACGGCACCGAGCGGGCTCGCGGTCATGATGAATGCCTGGTCGAAGCCTCGGTCGCCACCGTGGTGGCTCAACTCGGACGCCCAGGCGGCGGCGAGCCCCTCGGGAACGACGACGAACATCGCGCCGAAGAACACCACGGCCGCGATGGCCCGGAGCACGGGACTGCGCAGCACGAGCCGGAATCCGGCGACGGTCTCGGTGATCAGCCGACGTCGCCCGGCGGCCGAGGCGATCACGGGTCGTGGCCGGATCCAACTCGTCAGGATCGCGCCCGAGCCGAGGAACGTCGCCGCATCGACGAGCATCGCGGCATGCGGGTGGAACGGGGCGATAGCGCCACCGACGACGTACCCGAAGATCATGGCGATGTTCGCGGTCGTCGCGTTCATCGAAAGACCGACCACGTAGCGGTCGCCTTCGAGGATGCGCGGGAGCAGCGCCGACCGTGATGCGTCGAAGGCCGGGCTCAACAACGCCGTCGCGAACAAAAGCAGGAGGATCGCGGGGACTGGCAGATGTGGGATGGCAACGAGTGAGATGAGCACGGCGCGGATGAGATCGCACGTGATCATGACCTTGCGATGCGGGTAGCGCTCGGCCAGCGCGGCCAGCAGCGGACCGAACGTCACTGACGGCAGATAGCTGATCGCAAACGATGCGGCCGAGAGGATCACCGAATCGGTGACG
>DASQPR010000314.1:0-3362 GCA_035643815.1 Micromonosporaceae bacterium
CATCGCCGGTGGTCGAAGTCGAAGTGTTCCTGCGTGGCAGCGGCACGAAGCTGATCCTGCCCGAGGGATGCACGGCCGACCTCACCGCTCTCTCGCTCACCGGGTCCGCCACGAGGCAGAAGGACATCGGGTCACAGCCGCAGCCGGGCCGCACACACTTCGTCGTACACGGTGAGGTTCGGGGCAGTTCGGTCCGGGTGAGCTACCCGCGACCACCGCGGCGCTGGCGCTGGTACTGGCCATTCGGCCGGAGGCGTCAGAATTCGACGGTGTCGCCCGGAGTGATGCGCCCGTAGTCCGTCTCGCCACGCATCGCGAGCCAGCGGTCGATCCCGGCCTGGCCGCGCTCGGACAGCATCGCGTCGTGGATCGAGTACGCGCGAGCCGGCCGTACGGCTCGGACGAAGTCGATCGCCTCAGCGAGCTTCAGCCACGGCGCCATCGTCGGAACGAGCAAGGTCGCCACGGAACCGTCCGGCACGAATGTCGAGTCGCCCGGGTGATAGACCGCGTCGTCGATGACGTACCCGATGTTCGCCGCGTCCGGAACTCCGTCGTAGATGACCGCGTGCTTGCCGCCAACGGCGCGAACGCTGAACCCGGCGGCGTCGAACGTGTCACCGACCGCGACCACGTTGAGCGCGGGCGCGAATGCGGGCGCCGCATCGCTGGCCTGTGCGGCGGCCGGTGCCGGCAGGTACACGCGCAGATCGGGATTGCGACCATGCAGCGCCACCAACCGTTCCAGGTCAATGTGGTCGGCGTGCTCGTGCGTGACGAGCACGTCGGTGGCGCCCTCGAATGCCACGTCCTCGGTCCAGGTGCCGGGATCGATCAGCAGGCTGCGGTCGCCGTCGACCAGGCGTACGCAGGCGTGCGTGTACTTGATCATCTGCATGGTATGCAGCCTATAGCGGGCCTGGCGGCGCTCGTCGGATAGGCTCCCGGATCGTCGCCGGATCCGCTGGCGGACGCGCTGCCGGAGCCCCTGCTGGATGTGCCGTCGCGAAATCGCGGTGTTGCGCCACAACGATCGTCGGATATGGTGTCGACCGCTGATGTGCTCGCGCGGCGCTCACGGATGTGGGCCGCCCGCACGTCCGGCAGGAGGCGGCACGACCATGGAGTTGTCGGACCTGACCGACCTGCGCGTCCGGGCTCAGGACGCGATCGCGACGAAGTTCTACGACGCATTGCTCGACCTCAGCCCGATGCTGCGGTCGGACACCGAGTTCTGGGCGACGTATTTCGCGCCGGAGTGCGCGATCGCGGCGCGCGCCAGCGGACGGGACGACGCTCGCGCCTTCCTGGACGAGGCGATCTCCGGCGGCTTCGCCCAATACGAGTTGTTCCCGCAGCTCGTCATGCTGTTCTCGGTCGATCGGGATTGGGACGATCTCGTCGCGCGCATGCGGGCCAACGTTCCGCCGCCGCCGCTCGAGATCCTGAGCTGGCCGTCCCCCGTACCGACGTTGCCGTTGGACCTGGACGCGTTGCCGAGCGAGCGGGCCGACCGATTGCGCGCCGAGCTGCCCGAGCCGCAAACGGGCGCATGGGAGACGGCCGTCGCAACGCTGGCCTGGGTGACGCAGCGGTGGGCGCCGGGCACGGATGCGATCGCGAGCCGCGACGCCGTCGAGGTGCTCGACCGGGTAGCCGCGGGCGCGCGGTTCTCGAGCGTCGAATACACGGTCGTGTTATCGCAGGCGTTGAACGCGCTCGATATCCCGGCGCGTTCGGTCGGGCTGATGACCGCGGACTACCACTTCGGCGTCGGCCGCGGCCACAACGTCTCCGAAGCGTGGGTCGATGACCTCGGCAAATGGGTGCTGCTCGATCCGCAGAACGGTCTGTGGTGGACGGACGAAGCCGGGATCCCGCTCGGTCTCGTCGAGCTACGCAGCCGGTATCTGCGAACCGTGAGCGACGGCGCCGCGCGGGCCACGCCGGCCACGACGGGGCGTCTGGTGCCCGACTCCGAAGCCGACTTCTGGTGGCGTACGTTCGCCAGCGGCACCGTCGGCGGCCGCTCGACGGCGACGTGGCGGACCGGCACGTACGTCCCGGTGTTCGAGGGGCAGGACGTCGCCACGTGTACGTATCTGCTGCGCGATCCGGCGGCCGTCTATCCGGATCTCGGAGCGATCTCGGTCGGGATCTCCGGCATCGGTGGCGGGACGCACCTGTTGCTACACACCACACATCCGTACGCGACCGGCTTCTCGGTGATGCTCGACGGCTACGCGCCGGTGACCGTGGCGATGGACAATCCTCGCTGGCGATTGGCCGGTGTCGGGGGCGAGCATTCCGCGATTGTCGCCGCCGCGACGCCGTACGGCACCTTGCGCGGTTCCCAGGTGCGGTATCTGATCCGATGACGTCGGCTCACAGCCGTGTCCCGGCACCACCGCCGGGCGGCCTCGCAACGGCACTGGCCGACGGGTTCGGCATCGACGCCGTCAGCATCGCGTCGAAACCCGGCGGCGCGACCGCCGACGCGTTCCTCGTCGAGACGGCCGACGGCCGATCGTTGTGGGTCAAGGCATTCCACCCGCACCCCTACGACGAGGCGGCGGCGGACGTGATCCGCATCGCGAACCTCCGGCTGCTGCACGAGTTCCATGAGCACGGCATCGACGTCGACGTACCCAACCCGCTCGCCGCGGTCGACGGGAGGCTGTTCGCCACGTGGCGCGCCGGAATGCTTGTTTGCTACGACTACGTCAATGGTCGGCCGTTCCAGTGGACCTCGGCGTCGGACAGTGCCCTGCTCGGCCGGGCGGCGGCCACGATTCATCGCGCCACCGCGGAGCTTGGCGATGCCGTACCGGGGCCGGTTCGTGAAGTGGTAGTGGACCTGGACACGCTCGTCGCGGCCGTGCCCGAACTCGCCACGGAGACCGCCGCGGTGGTTGCGCGCTGTGCCGAGCTTGACCCACGGCTACGTGATGCCAGCCCGCGCGTCCTCTGCCACACCGATCTGACTCCGTGGAACCTGATCGTGACACCGGACGGCCGCCTCACCGTGCTCGACTGGGACGAAGCCGGCACGGCACCGAGGGAACAGGATCTGATCTTCACGCTCGGCGCCGGCAGTCCGGGGACCGGCGATGTCGCGGCGTTCTGGTCGGGCTATCGAGCCGCCGGCGGGGAGCCGAACGTCGACTTCGCCACGCTGGAGTGGGCGCTGCTGAGCCGGCACGTCGACGACATGATGTTCGACGTCGGACTCCTGAACTCGCCCGGAGTGTCCGAGGCCGGGCGGGCAGAGTTCCGGGCCAACGCGGTTGCCTGCGGGGTGGAGTGGCGGCAGATCGATGAACGAATGGCGTTGGCCCGCAAGGTGTTCACGCCCTAACCGG
>DASQPR010000315.1:0-2388 GCA_035643815.1 Micromonosporaceae bacterium
TCGGGCAGTCGCATCGTGGCGCCGACGATCGCGAACACGGTGAACCCGCCGAGACCGAGCCGTTTATGCAGGCGGGTCAACCGCACGCCCGACCGCACCTCGTCCCTAGCGAGCACTCGCCTGATCCCATCGACTGGAGCCACCGACCGCCCTTCCCACCGCCGCATGTGCGGCCGCATCGAGGACGATGATCGCACAGTGCGCATGTCAGAGACCCGACCGTCGTACGGCAAGGATCGTTGCGAGCACGGCGATCGCTGCCACGACAACCAGTGATCCGGTGGCGTTGCCGATGCCGAGCCATGGCACCCGGACCGCGTCGGTCAGTCGAGTCAGCGGCAGGTAACCCGAGATGGTGCGCAGCGCCGAGCCCATGACATTGGGTGGCGGCCCACCGGAGCCGAGCAGGAAGGACGGGAAGAACAGGATCAGTCCGACCGCTTGGGCCGCCCGAGCCGACGGCAAGACAACGCCCAGGAGCACACCGATCGCGACGAACGCAACGGCGCCCAGACAGTACGCCGCGACCACGCGGCCGGCGTCATGCAGTGCTGGTACGCCGTAAATCGGGGCCGCGACGGCTAGCAGAATCGCCGATGAAGCGACGATGGCGACTACGCCGACCACGAGTTGGGCCAGCGCGAACGACCACCGGGGAAAGCCGGCGGCGGCGAATCTGCGTAGCACGCCGCGTTCACGATAAGACGCCAGATGGACCGGGATCATGATGAGCCCAGTCGCGGCGATGACAACGGTGAGATAGGACGCTACGTACCAGTGTGCTGGGTTTGCACCGTCGAATGCGGGGTCAGGCGACGTACCAAAGGATCCACCGATTATCAGCATGGTCACGACCGGAAAAACGAAGACGAAGGTGAGTGTCATCGGGTCGCGTCGCATGAGGACCACTTCTGTCCGCACCAGGCGGCCCACCGTTGTGCTCATCGCGTTGCTCCTGTCAGATCGTTGTGCCGAGTGGTGGTGATGGGATCGGATTGATCGTCGATCTCCGCCTGCTCCAGCAGGCTGAGCAGTGCGTCCTCAAGGCTCGGCACGTGTGCCCACAGGTCCGGAGGCACCCAGCCGGAGCCGGTCAACGCGGCGCCGACCCACGCGATAGCGGTGCGATCGCCATGGATCGTCACCCGCTCGCCGACTTCGTCGACCGTCCGTACCCCATTGGCGACGCCAAGCGCCTCGAGTGAGATGTCGGCGCGACGATCCAACGGCAACGTGAAGCGGATGGTCGCCCACCGGCCGTGCCGATCGATAAGGTCCTCAGGCGTACCCGCGTCCAGGATCCGGCCGGCCCGCATGGCAATGACTCGATCGCATAAGGCCTCCGCCTCGTCCAGTTCGTGCGTCACGAGAAGCACCGTCGTGCCGTCCCGTCGCAGCTGATCGACCGCGGACCACACACTGCGACGCGCGGCCGGGTCGAGTCCCTGCGTAAGTTCGTCGAGGATGACCAGCCGCGGCCGATTCAGCAATGCCAGGACGAGAAACAGCCGCTGGCGCTCGCCGCCGCTCAGCGAGGCGAAAGCGGAACGACGACGTCGCGCGAGGCCGAACTGCTCCAACAATCCATCGGTATCTTGGCCGCCGAACAGATGCACGGCCTCGCCGACGCGCAACCGGTCCGGCAACGCCGAATCCTGCAATTGGCTGCCGATCCGCAGCCGCAGTTTGTCTGCCTGCCGGATCGGGTCAAGACCGAGCACCGATAGCGTCCCGGAATCCGGCCGGCGTAGACCCTGAATGCACTCGACCGTCGTCGTCTTACCGGCGCCGTTGGCTCCGATAAGCCCGACGATCTCACCCGCCGATACGTCAAGATCCAAACCGTCGACGACCGTACGACCGTCATAGCTCTTTCGTAGCCCACGTACCGTGACCACATCTGTTTTGTTCATAGCGTTCATGCTTCGCCGTCAGGCCGTCGAAATCGTCAAGCCAAGGACATAGCTCCGTCTCTACCTACGGGCAGAACTCGTTGTCGGGCCAGCCGGTTGCTCGGGCGTGGGCATCGAGTCACACATCATCCCTCGGCGATCTCCATACGGAGTCGATCGGATCACACGCCGACGCTCAGCGTCCCGTAGAGTCCTTCACGACCCAGAGACGAGGGAGAACCCGTGCCCCGCAAGATCATCCTCGACTGCGACCCGGGCCACGACGACGCCATCGCAATCCTGCTCGCCCACGGAAGCCCGGCGATCGAGCTTGTCGCCATCACTACCGTGGCCGGGAACCAGACCCTCCCGAAGGTCACGCGCAACGCCCTGCGGATGTGCACCGTGGCCGGCATCACGGACGTACCGGTGGCCGCCGGTTGCGAGTTCCCGCTCGTTCGCGAGCAGATCGTCGCGCGGGAGATTCACGGCGAGT
>DASQPR010000316.1:0-3768 GCA_035643815.1 Micromonosporaceae bacterium
TCCAGCGATATGAGAACGGAATTCCAATGGCCGACCCCGCGGCGGTCGACGGGGACGGGACGATCGGAACGACGGTGCATTTCATGCCCGGCCCGGCCATTCGCCCTTCGCCGCGACTCACACCCGATAGGGTCCACGAAACGGCATCTAGCTTCCCGCATCTTGACGTCATCGTGATGTCACAGGGCTGAGTCACTGCCAGCCCGTGGCGGCGTGAGCGAGCCCATCGACACCACCACTGATGCAAGCTGAGATCGGCGATCCGTTGCGAGCGGTCACGCCGCAACCTCTCGATAGGGTCGAGCCGAGGTGCCGCGGTTTCGGTGCCATATCAAGGGCTTCGAGGAGTGGACATGCGCACCAAACTGCATGCGGCCGATGCGTTTGTGCTGTTCGGAATCACCGGCGACCTGGCGTTCAAGATGCTGCTCCCGGCGCTCTATGCGATGGAGGCGCGCAACGAGCTGCCTGGTCCGGTCATCGGGGTCGCGCGGTCGAACCTGGATACCGACGGTCTTCGCCGGCGCGCGCACGACTCGCTGGTCGCGGCGAAGGTCGACATCGACGGCGCGATTTTCGACCGGCTGAGCCAGCGGATGACGCTGGTAGCCGGCGACTTCGACGACGCGGAGACGTTCACCCGCCTCGGGAACGAACTCGACCAGGCCGCCAACGTCGTCTACTACCTTGCCGTTCCGCCGAGTCTCTTCGCGACCGTCGCCGCTCGGCTGAACGCCGCGGGACTCGCCGATCGTGGGCGGCTCGTCGTGGAGAAGCCCTTCGGCCACAACCTGGCCACCGCCCGCGCGCTCGACGTGAAGATCAAAAAGTTCTTCGCTGAGGACCGAATCTTCCGGGTCGACCATTTTCTCGGCAAAGAGTCGGTCGAGGACATCCTCGCGTTCCGGTTCGCCAACACGCTCCTTGAACCCATCTGGAACAGCTCGTACGTCCGCTCGATCCAGATCACGATGGCAGAGAATTTCGGCGTCGAGGACCGCGGATCGTTCTACGACCCGGTTGGCGCGATCCGCGACGTCGTGCAGAACCACCTGCTGCAGGTCCTGGCGCTGCTGACGATGGAACCACCGACCTCATCCGACCCGCAGGCACTGCTCGACGAGAAGTACAAGGTGCTGCGGGCGATGCGCCCGCTGCGCGTGCGTGACACCGTCCGCGGCCAGTACAACGGGTACGACAAGGTCAAGGGTGTCCGAGACAACTCGACAACCGAGACGTACGTTGCGTCGAAGTTCTACGTCGAGAACTGGCGCTGGCACAACGTGCCGGTGTGTGTACGGGCGGGCAAGTGCCTCGCGACCACGTCGCTGGAGGTCATCGTCGAGCTGCGCAAGCCGCCGGTGCTACTGTTCGCCGACGCGGACGGCGAGCCCGACCCGAACCTCATCCGGCTGCGTCTGGGACCGAACCCCGGCGTCACGTTGAACATCTACGCCGGCGAGCCCGGGCACGCGAACCAGGTGCGCGAGATCGATGTGTCGGCCGATTTCGAGCGGCAGCTCAAGGGCCAGCGGAAGCCGTACGAGCACATTTTCCTCGGCGCGATCCACGGCGACCCGCGACAGTTTGGTCGCATGGACATCGTCGAGGAGAGCTGGCGGGTGGTGGGCCCGATCCTCGATCGCCACGATGAACCGTTGCTCTACCCGAAGGGCTCATGGGGACCCGAGGACGCGGACAAGGTCGCGCTCTACCACCACTGGCATCCGCTGGAGATGGTCGATTCCTGAAGCGAGCGGCCGGCGGTCCTCTCATAGGTCGGGTGATCAGGTTCACGGGCCGCGACGGTCACGGTGGTGTATCAGGACGCGACAGACGTCCCACTCGTCCCGTACGTTGGTCGGGCGCTGGCGGCCGCAGGGGACCGCCGGAGGTGTCCGGTGCTCGATCGGGCGGCGACGCGTGGTCGGGCGGCACCGAGCGCTACCGATCTTCGGAGGATTTGTGAAGCATCGCCGTTTCGCGGCGGCTGGGGTTGGCGCGCTCGCCATCGCCTCGCTGACTCTTGCCGCGTGCAGTTCCACCTCGAATTCCGCATCGCCGGGTGCGTCCACACCGAGCGCGTCGCCGTCCGTCGCGCCAGCCGACGCGCTGGTCGCCGCCGCGACAAGCCTGAATGGCAAGGGCTACGACATGACGTTGACCGCGGCCAGTGTCAACGGCAAGGGCTCGGTCGATCCGACCAAACACGCGGTGACCTTCGACGCGAAGGCCAGCGAGGGCGGCCAGACGTTCGAGTTGAATCTGACCGGCATCGGCTCGGACTTGTGGGCGAAGATCGACCTGGGCGCGCTCAACAGCCAGGTCGGCCTCGATCCGTCGAAGTGGCTCAAGATCGACGCGACCAAGGTTGACGAGTCCTCGATCGGCCTGGACCTGTCGAACCTGAGCGACGTACTCGACATCGGCTCGCTCACCAAGGCCGTGTCGAACGTGCAGCGCACCGACGCGACTCACCTCACCGGCACGATCGACCTCACGAGCCTGACCGGCACCGAGAAGCCGGATGCCGACGCGCTGAAGAAGGCCGGTGCGGCGGCCAAGTCCGTTCCGTTCACGGCGACCTTGGACGACCAGGGCCGCCTCAGCGATCTGAAGATCAACGGCGACTCGATCGACAGCGGACTCAGCGTCGACATCGCGGTCTCGAATGTCGGCTCGCCGACCGCCGTGACCCCACCGCCGGCCGCGGACGTCGTTCCGGCGCCGGCGTCGATCTACCAGATCCTCGGAAGCAACTAGCTCCAACTTCGATCGCGGGTACGGCTTCGGCCGTGCCCGCGATCGGCATTTCGGACGTCGAATCCGAGGCATCGCGAACGGTTCGCCGAGCGTTCGGGCAGGGTCGACAGATCGGTTGCTCGGTCCTAGCCTGGCACCGCCCCGCCTTATCACGTGCCGTCGTGGACCGTCGCCGGGGTCGTGACCGGAGGTCTGCGTGAGCCTGTATCGCATGGCGGTCGTCGCGTTGGTTGCGCTCGCCGTCGCGTCCGGCGCGACCGCGTGTACGACCATCGTGCCGCCCATCGAGTCGCCACTCACGGCACGGACCACGGCCGACCCAAGCGCGGCGCAGGCTCTCTCGCAATCGCTCGCCGCACTGTCCACCGACAGCTATCAGGTGCGCATCATCGCGTCGCATGGACGGTCCGTCGCGAGTGGCAGCGTCGTGCCATCGGCCGCGTCCTTCGACGTGGAGTGCGCCACCGCCGTCGAAGACGACGCGTTCCGGGAGGCGGTACGAAAGATTGGCAGTGGCATCTGGCTGAATGTGTCCTATCCCGACGTCAACACTGAGATTGGCATCTCCGCCCAGCAATGGGTCGCTGCGTCGCCGGCACTGCTGAAGCTCGAGAGCGGCGCTCGATTTGATGTTGCCAGCCGAGATCCGTTCGATCTGGCCGAACTCCTCGACGGCGTGACCGCGGTCTGGCAAAGCGATCCGATGCACTTTGCCGGGACCGTGGACTACACGCACAGCCACGGCGTCACGGCTCCCGACGCCGACGAGCTCAGCGAAGCCGGCAAGGCCGCGGCGTCGACGCCGTTCATCGCAACCCTCGATGGCGACGGCCGACTGCTTATGGTGACGATCGATGCGGATGCGTACAACCCGGATCTGACCCGGAGCATCACGCTGTCCGGCTACGGATCGGCTCCGCTGCCAGCGCGCCCGGCCAAGGCGAGCGTGGTCGCGGCTACACCGATGATCTACCAGCTGTTCAACGAAGGCTGACCCAGCCGCCC
>DASQPR010000317.1:0-2123 GCA_035643815.1 Micromonosporaceae bacterium
ATGGGGTGGCGACGGCATGGTCCAACGCTGTGCCGACGCACTCGTAGGCTCTGACGCGACGATTGCCATCATTCCGGCCGGCACGGCGAACCTGCTGGCACACAACCTGGGCATCCCGCAGGATCTCACCGACGCGGTGCATATCGCCTTCCACGGCCAGCGCCGGCAACTGGACCTCGGATGGATAGCCGGCGAACACTTCGCGGTGCTCGCCGGGGTCGGCTTCGACGCGGACATGATCCGTGACGCCGACCGTGGCCTCAAGACCAGGCTCGGGCGCCTCGCCTACCTGAGGGCCGGCCTGCGCAACGTCGGCATGGACCCGACACGTCTGAAGATCAAGATTGATGGTACGTCCTGGTTCGAGGGTGACGCGACCTGCGTGCTTTTAGGCAACGTCGGCACCATCCTCGGCGGTGTTCGGGTCTTCGACGACGCGAGCCCCGACGACGGCTGGCTCGACGTCGGCGTCGGCACAGCTAACGGCCCGCTCCAATGGGCGCGGCTGCTCGGCCAAGTCAGTGCCGGCACCGCCGACCGATCGCCGTTCATCCGCACCACCCGCGCGAAGCGAATCTCGATCAAACTCGGCGCGCCAAAGGCGTACGAGCTCGACGGTGGCGCCCGGCCAAAGACGAAGCGGATCAAATCGCACATCGTCCCGGCCGCGATCACAGTCTGCGTGCCCCCTGGAACGCCTCCGAACTGACATGCGGGTGCCAGGTACGGCCGGCGGCGCCCTGATGGGCACCCGCTGAGGCAGGTCGGCCAGTCCACGCGGAGCAGCGCGTCCGCGATCCTCATCTTCTTGAACGCCGTGTGAATTTATCGATGCATGGCGACTCGTCGATCCGTCGCGCCTTCGACGGCCACGCCGTGCTGTTGGGCCGACGCGATGGGCTCGGCCATCATGCCGCGGATAGTGGGCATCCATGATCGACAGGTTGCCAGGAGCTGAAACGTCGGTGCCGGGCCACGTCCATTGGACCATCTGACCCACCGTCGTGACGATCAGCTCGTCACCGCGCAACCGCGCCAAGACTCAAAGGTTTTGCCCAGCTCCGACGACGTCTCGGGGTCGTACGACCGGCTGCGGAGTAGACCAGCAACCGACGGCCGACAACCGTCCTCTGTGGACGGCTGCCGTGACCGACCTTCGAGCGGCGGAGAACGTCGCTTTAATGCGTTGTTCATTCGCATTTCGGCGAGATTGTGGATCCCGCCCCTATCGTCATCGACCGGTGCTTGTGGACGTTCGACTTCCCGGCGCTGCGTGCGTCATTCGCCGCATGAAGCGTGAAGGCCGACGGAGAAGGAAGAAGCTGTGGACACCTCGCTGGTGGTGCGCGCGCGTGGAATTATCAAATGCTTCGGTGATGTCGTTGCCCTCGACGGCATCGACTTCGATGTGGCGCCGGGCCAGATCCACGGTTTGGTCGGACCTAACGGCGCCGGAAAGACCACGCTGCTTGGCCTGCTGCTCGGCCTAGCGGTCGCCGATAGCGGCAGCCTGGAAATCCTCGGGGTTCCGGTCGGACGCGCGCTGGCCGCGCCGGACGGCGTCGCCGGCTTCGTGGACGGCCCGGGGCTGTACCCGTCCCTGACCGCCCGGCAGAACCTCGCCGCGCTTGCCGCTCTTCGCGGCCGCGACGCTCGTACGGCAGGCATCGACCACGTCCTTGATCAGGTCGGTCTCACCGACGTCGCCGACGAACGCGTCCGGGGCTTCTCCCTCGGCATGCGGCAGCGGCTCGGGCTCGCCGCCGCGTTGCTCACCATGCCTCGACTGCTGGTACTTGACGAGCCGACCAACGGTCTGGACCCAGCGAGCAAGAACCACGTGCACCGCGTGCTCACTGACCTTGCCGCGGGCGGGACCGCCGTAGTGCTTTCCAGCCATCGTATGGATGATCTTGATGCGCTGTGTTCCGAGGTCACCATCGTCAGCACCGGTCGCGTCGTGTTCTCGGGCCCGGTGGACAAGCTGAGCGCCGAGAGCGGCGAACTCGACTACCGGCTGGTCACCTCTGACTCGGACGCCGCACGCGAGCTGGCACTCGGCCTGCCCGGGCTGCGCCTGATCGACGAATCCGTCGCCGGCCGCCGCACGACCGGCGACGCCC
>DASQPR010000318.1:0-8724 GCA_035643815.1 Micromonosporaceae bacterium
GTGCCGACTGCGACGATCATCGTCGCGCCCTTCTCGTCGGCCAGCAGCAATGCGATGTCCTCGCTCGTGGCCGCGGCCGGGAACCGCGTCGCGGCCAGGCCGAGTTGCTGGACACGCAGCATCCCCGGCGCGCGGCCGTCCGGATAGGCGTGCACCACGATCTCGGCTCCACAACGGAGCACGTCGTCGGTGACCGAGTCCATGTCACCGATGATCATGTCTGGGCTGTACCCCGCCTCGACGAGTGCGTCCGCGCCGCCGTCGACACCGATGAGGACGGGCTTGAACTCTCGGATGTACGGCCGGAGTACCTCGAGGTCGGCCTTGTAGTCGTAGCCGCGCACCACGATCAGGGCGTGCTTGCCGGCGATCTTCGTGGTCACGTCGGGCACGCCGATGCCGTCGAGGAGCAGCTCCTTCTCCTGCTTGAGAAACTCCATCGTATTCGCGGCGAACGCTTCGAGCTGGACGGACAGGCCCTCACGCGCCTCGGCCATCGCGGCGTGGATGGATGCGCTGTCGTGCCGGACGCCGCTCGCGATCTTCTCGTCGCCGATGAAGACAGCGTTTCCTTCGACCCGCACGTGTACGCCCTCATGCAGCGCACGGAACAGGTCTTCGCCGAGATCGTCCACGAGCGCGATGCCGGCATTCACCAGTGCCTCGGGGCCGAGATTCGGGTAACGACCGGAGATCGACGGCTTCGCATTGAGGACGGCGGACACGCCGACCGCGACGAGCGAGTCGGCCGCGACACGATCGATGTCGACATGGTCGATGACCGCGATGTCGCCCGGGCGTAGGCGACCGACCAGGCGTTTAGTACGCCGGTCGAGCCGTACGGGGCCGCTGATCGTCCCGGGCTCGGCGACCCGGGCGCGGCGCAACGTTGGTAGTCGCATCGTGCACCATCCTGGCACGTTGAGCCGGCACTGTCGGACTCGACATGGCGACCTTGGCGTACGCTATGCCCGAATTATAGATGTATGGTCTATTTCGTCACGTGCGCCGGCAATGCGGCGTATGCTGCTCGATCGACCCACCGTGACCGGATATGCGGGTGCCCTCGCGCAGCGTCATCATCCTCGCTTTTCGCGATCGGCGACCGCGATCAGCTCTTCGGCGTGGGCGATGCCGAGATCCGAATCGGGCAGGCCGGCCAGCATTCGGGCGAGCTCCCGCGAGCGCTCGGTGTCGGCCACCGCCCGCACCCCGGACGTGGTGAACGAGCCACTCGTATCCTTCGAGACCACCAGATGCCGATCGGCGAACGCCGCCACTTGTGGCAGGTGCGTCACCACGAGCACCTGGTGCGAGCGGGCCAGCCGGGCCAACCGCCGGCCGATCTCGACCGCCGCCTGGCCACCGACGCCGGCGTCCACCTCGTCGAAGACGAGAGTCGGCGGGCCGCCGGAACCGGCGAAGACGACCTCTATTGCGAGCATGACCCGGGACAGCTCTCCACCCGACGCGCCCTTCTGTAGCGGCAGCGCCGGCGCTCCCGGGTGCGCAACCAGGCGCAACTCGACCTCGTCGGCGCCGTCCGGTCCGATGCCGCACTCGAGGCCGGCAATGGTCAGCGCCGGCTCGCCCCGACCGACCGGTCTCGGCAGGACGACGACCTGGACGCGCGCGTGCGGCATCGCGAGCCCGGTGAGTTCGGCGGTCACGTCGGCGGCGAAGCGTTCGGCGGCAGACTGGCGGGAACGCGACACTTCGGCCGCGAGCGACGCCACTTCGTCGGCGAGGCGCGCCCGCTCCCGGTCGAGCTCCTCGAGCAGCTCGTCCGAGGTATCCAACTCGGCCAACCGCGTCCGCGCGTGGTCGGCCCAGGCGATCACACCGTCGGTGTCCTCAGCATATTTGCGCGTCAGTGACCGAAGAGCGGCCCGACGCTCGTAGATCTCCTGGAGCCGGCCCGGATCGGCCTCCAGGCTCGCGACGTAGGCACCGGTCTCGGCCGTGATGTCAGCGACCAGTGAGGCCGCCTCCGTGATGCGTTCGGCCAGCTCGCCGAGCGTACGGTCGACCGACGCCTGCGACTCGAGCGCACGTCGTGCGACCGACAGCTGCGAGACGGCGTCTGACACTTCCTCGCCCGACTCGGCGGTGCCGCCGAGGGCGAAGTGTGCGGCGGACGCGGCTGTCCGCAGACCCTCGGAGTGCTCGAGTCGCTGCGACTCCTCGCGCAGCAGATCGTCCTCGCCCGGCTGCGGATCGACTCGCGTGATCTCGTCCAGGCCGAGACGCAGCAGGTCGGCCTCCTGGTTGCGCTCACGCGCGTTGCGCCGGCGGTCGGCGAGGTCATCGGCGACGGCCCGCCACGCCGCGAATCGCTCACGCAGTTGCGACAGCAGCTTTTCGTGATCGGCGCCGGCGAACCGGTCCAGCGAGGCCCGTTGTTCGGCCGGCCGCAACAGCCGCAACTGGTCCGACTGCCCGTGCAGGGCCAGCACCTGCTCGCCCAGCTCGGACAGCATCGCGACCGGCACGGCTCGCCCACCGACGTACGCCCGGGATCGGCCCTCGACCGTGACCGTCCGCGACAGCAACAGTGTGCCGTCGGCATCGACGTCCGCACCGGCATCGGTGATGCGTTCGGTTAGCCCGTTCGCGCGATCGGTGTCGAGATGCAGACGACCCTCGACGGTGGCCCGTCCCGGGTCGGCCCGCACCCGCGCGGCGTCGGCCCGCCCGCCGAAGAGCAAGCCGAGCCCGGTGACCACCATCGTCTTGCCGGCGCCCGTCTCACCGGTGATGACGTTCATCCCAGTCGTCAACGGGAGCGTGGTGTCTTCAATGACGCCGAGTCCGGTGATGCGCAACTCCTCCAGCACAGCTAGAGACAGTAGACGCCGATTGCGACACTCGGCCAGCACCGCACGCCGCGGGCGGTGCCAAACTCGATTGCACGGGTCAGACGTCGCAACCGCGGGGTCAGACCTCGGAGAGCAGAGTCAGCAGCGTCAGACCTCGGAGCGCCGATTGCGCCAGCCCTCGACCGGCAGATCGAACTTCGCCACCAGCCGGTCGGTGAACGGCCGCGGCCGTAGGCGGACGACTCGAACCGGCAGCGATCCACGGCGTACGGTCACGCACGACCCCGGAATCACGTCATGCACCCGGCGTCCGTCGCAGGTGACGACGGCACCCCGACCGTACGGATCGACAGTGACCGCGATCTGTGACGTCGGTGCCGTGACGATCGCACGGCTGAACAGGCCGTGTGCACTGATCGGCACGACCAGCAGCGCTTCGACCTCGGGCCAGACAACCGGTCCCCCGGCCGAGAACGCGTAAGCCGTCGAGCCGGTCGGCGTCGCGCATACGACTCCGTCGCAGCCGTACCGTGATAGCGCCCGACCGTCGACCTCGACGAGCAGCTCGATCATGCCTTCGCGGTCGGCCTTCTCGACCGTGGCCTCGTTGAGGGCCCACGATTCGGCGACGACCTCGCCGCCATGTTCGATCGCGATGTCGACCGTCAGCCGCTCGTCGACCGTGTACTCGCGGGCGACGACGGCCCGCACCGCTTCGTCCAGGTCGGAAATCTCCGCCTCGGCGAGGAATCCGACCTTTCCGAGATTGATTCCGAGCAGCGGTGCCTTCGCGGGACGAGCAAGTTCGGCCGCACGCAGTAGTGTGCCGTCGCCACCCAACGCGCACACGATTTCGACGCCTTCGGCGGCGTTCGGGCCGCTGACCGGCCGCAGGCCACCGATCGCGAGATCGTCCGCCTCGACATCCACGACACGTACGGTGAATCCGGCCTCGACCAGGTCCCGCGCGACGGTCCGCGCATGTTCGGTGCTATCGACGCGACCCGTGTGGGTCACTAGCAAGGCTTCGCGGGTCATGCACGTCCTTTGACATCTGGCGGTGGCGCGGGCGGAGATACCGCCGCGTCCGCCGGACTGCCGGCCGGAGACGTGGGTACGCCCGCTTCGACCACAGTACGGATCGCGGCGGCATCCACCACGTCGGGCCCTCGCCGGAGCCACAGGAAGAACTCGACGTTGCCGGACGGCCCGGGGAGCGGACTGGCCACGACGCCGGCCACGCCAAGTCCGAGCCGGGCCGCGTACGTCGCCACGTCGAGTACGGCGTCGGCCCGGAGCGCCGGATCGCGCACCACACCGCCCGGTCCGACCCGGTCTTTGCCGACCTCGAACTGCGGTTTGACCATCGGCAGCAGGTCTCCCCCGGGTGCGAGGCAGCCGGCGAGCGCGTCGAGGACGAGCCGTAGCGAGATGAAGGAGAGATCGGCCACGATCAGATCGCAGGCGCCACCGATCTGGTCGGCCGTGACTGTGCGTACGTTCGTCCGCTCGTGTACGCGGACGCGCGGATCCTGCCGTACGCGCCACGCGAGCTGGCCGTACCCGACGTCGACCGCGACCACTTCGCTAGCGCCCGCCCGCAGCAGGACATCGGTGAAACCACCGGTCGATGCGCCCGCGTCGAGGCATCGGCGCCCCTGCACGGTCAGCGCCTCCGGACCGCCGCCGAACGCCGCCAGCGCACCGGCGAGCTTGTGTCCGCCGCGGGACACGTACTCGTCGGTCGGATCGGCGCCGCGGACGACCACCGGATCGGCGGTGTCGACCATCGCGGCGACCTTCGACGCGACGGTGCCACGCACCTCCACCCGCCCGGCCGCCACGAGCTCGGCCGCCTGCTCCCGCGATCGGGCAAGCCCGCGGCGGACGAGCTCCGCGTCGAGGCGGATACGTCGCGCCACGGTCATCTATCTAGTGATCGTCGATGCGAGCCAGCGTGGCCTGCAGCGTCTCGTGGGCAGCGGTAAACGCCGCCACCTGGTCGGACGGCGGCCGGTCCGCGGCGGCGTCAAGCTCGGCCAGAGCGGCCGCGACGTGCTCGTTCGCTGCCTCGGGATCGTCGGCGTCGGGCTCGCTGCGCACGGGATCGACGGCGTCGGCGTCGGTACGCGCGGAATCGACCGCGTCGGGCTCGATACGCGCAGGATCGTCGTCGTCGGGCTCGCTGCGCACGGAATCGTCGGCGTCGGGCTCGGTACGCGCGGGATCGTCGTTCGGAACGGATGCGTCGCCGCCGCGCGAGGCGTCGCCCAGGCGAGATGCGTCGCCCGATGCTTCCGCGCCGGACGACACGTCCGGCGCCGGACCGTCTCGCTCCGGGCTCCCCTCGAAGCCGTCCCGCTCCGGGCCGATCGGCTCCGTCACGCGGCGCCGCCAGCGCGACCAGAGTCGCCGGTCGACGCGCCGGACACCCCGCTGCCGGTGGACGACGTCCTGGCGGCGGTCTTCCGAGCCGGTTGGGCCTTGGTGGTGGCCTTCCGTACCGGTGCCTTACGCGCGGCCGGCCCCGCCGTCGGCGTACCCGGACCGACGACCTTCTTGGCCGGCGTCGCCTTAGTGGCGGCCGTCTTGGCCGCCGGACGCCCGGCCGCCTTCGCCGGCGACGACTTGGTGGCGGTCTTCGCTGGCGCGGCCGTCGCGATCGACGCGGCGGTCTTCTTGGCGACCGTCTTCTTCGCCACGGTCTTCTTGGCCACGGTCTTCTTCGCCGTGGTTGGGCCGGCCGAGGCCGTCGCGGTCAGCGGCTCCACGGGGTTGGCCGGTGCGGCGGTCTTGGCAACGCGCAATTCGGTTTCGAGCTCCCGTACGCGTCGGCTCAGCTCGTCCACCTCGTCCATCGTGGCGAGGCCCACGCGCGCGAGCGCCCGGTCGAGTTCGACACGGATCATCCGCGTCATCGCCTCGCGGTTGGCCATACCTTGGTTCACGAGGTCCTGCAATTGCTCAGCGGTGGCGCCGCCCTTGCCGGCGACCTGCTGGACGATCTTCATAGCCTTCTTGCGGGACGTGTCGGTCAGGCCCAACGCCAACTCGACGTAGGCATGCCAGGCATCATTCTGAGCCACGTACGTCTCCTCTCCCACCACAGACCGTTTCGTTCCAACGACTACGCTACCGGGCGGAGGCGGCCGGACCGTGCGGTACCGTGCCGACAGGTGGCATCACCGTCCGCCGGTGGCCGGTGCGATGCCTGACACACATTGAGGGAGATCGATGGCCACTGTGGACGAGTGCCGCGCCGCGCTGCAGACGCTCGCGAGCCGTATGGACGAGAATACTGACGCGGCCGGCAAGATCGACCTCGACCGATCGCTCGCATGCTCGGTCCCGGATCTCGGCGTGGCGTTTCATGGTCGGCTCACCGGTGGCCGACTCATCGACATGGTCGACGGCGACGACCCAGATGCGAAGATCCGACTCACGGCGAACAGCGACGACCTGGTCGCCATGCTCCACGGGCAACTCGACCTGCCGAAGGCGTGGGCGACCGGACGGATCTCCATCCGTGCCAACCCGTTCGACCTGCTCAAACTCCGCAAGCTGATGTAGCCGCGCGGTAACGTACCGCGCATTGATGTGACTCAGCCGGCGATCCCGAGCAGCTGAAGCGTCGTCGCGGCCGACGCTCCCGCCGCGAGCACGTCCGGTGCGGGCGGGCACTGCCAGGCCATCGCGGCCAGGGCGGCGAGCGCTGCGACTTCCGTACCGTCACCGCCAAGTTCGAGGCCGACGTCCGTGCGACGCACGGTCCATCCGCCGCACTCGGCGGACGTTTCGTTCTCGGACACCACGGGTACGCGGGCCGCGACGCCGGCCCGAGCGAGTGCGGCGAGGTCACGGGCGATCCAGGTCGGCCGGGCTCCCTCCGGCGCAACCAGGACGTCGGCCGCGGTGCTCACGCCGGTGAGAACGAGCAGCCCGTCGAAGCCGGCACGGACGGCACCGGCTATGTCCGTATCGAGGCGATCGCCGACAACGAGCGGGCGACGGGCGCCGATCCGCTCAGCGGCCGAAGCGAACAGCGTCGGCGCCGGCTTGCCGACCACGACGTCCGGCTGGCGTCCCAAGGCGGTCGCGAGCGCGGCGACAAGGGATCCGTTGCCGGGCAAAGGTCCTCGAGGCGACGGCAGCGTACGGTCCGCGTTCGTCGCGACCCACCAAGCGCCGGCACGTACGGCCACGCAGCCCTCGGCGAGCTGGGCCCAGCCGACATCGGCGGCGTAGCCCTGCACGACCGCGGCCGGTTTCCCGCCACCGCCGGACGCTTCGGTCACCGGCGTCAGGCCGACGTCGGCGACCTCCGCCCGCAGGGCAGGACCGCCGACAATCAGTACTGGCGCACCCGCCGGAAATTTCCCGGCGAGCAGGGAAGCCGAGGCATGCGCCGACGTGACGACCTCGCGCTCTTCGGCGGTCACGCCGATCCCGCGCAGCAGTGCCGCGACCTCGTCGGCGCGCCGGGACGCGTTGTTCGTCGCGTACGCCACGGGTTTGCCCGCACGCACCAGCCCGTTGATCGCTTCGATAGCGCCGGCGATGGGATCATGGCCCAGGTACACGACGCCGTCGAGATCAAAGATCACCAGGTCGTACGCGTCCGCCAATGAACCGTCCGAGCCGGTCACGCGGGTTTGTCCACCGATTTGTCCACCGGGTCCTCGGGCCGAGTGACGTCGCCGATCGGCTCGCTCAGCGGTTCGGCCCGCGCGTCAGTCTCGATCGGCACGTAGTCTTCCCACTCCGCGCCGGTGGCCTCGTCGTCAAGGTCGTCGTCGTCCTCATCGTCGTCAAGGTCGTCGTCGTCCTCATCATCGTCAAGGTCGTCGTCGTCCTCATCATCGAGTTCTTCGAGGTCCTCGTCGTCCTCGATGTCGTCGAATTCCTCGTCGTCGAAGCCTTCTTCGTCAGGCGCGATCGACGCCGTCCTAGCGGCACCGGCCGAGTCGGATGGCGGCGCACCGCCGGTCTGGTCGCCGGTTTCGTCGTGGGCGATGGCGAGTGCGAGCTCCGGATCTTCGTCTTCGCCGTCCTCCTCGAGCTCGACGCCGTCGAGGTCGAGAAGACGCTCGGCCGCGTCGGTCTCGCCGTCTGGGTCCGCGTCGACCGCGCGGGCAAACCATTGGCGAGACTCGTCCCGGCGGCCGAGGCCGAACAGCGCATCCGCGTACGCATACCGCAGCCGCGCTGTCCACGGCGCGTCGGCGGTGAGTTCTCGAATCTGCAGCATGGCCAGCGCCGCCTCGTTCTGTCCCATGTCGCGCCGTGCGCCGGCGGCGACGATGAGCAGCTCGATCGCCTCGGCGGTGTCCGCCTGGCGGTTGCTGGCGGACCGGTAGATGTCGATGGCCTTCTCCGGTCGGCCGAGCGCCCGCTCGCAATCGGCGAGGATCGCGAGGTGCGTCTGCTTACCGCTGATGCGATGGTACGTGCGGATCTCCGACAGCGCTGTCTGCCATTGGCCGGCGTGATACGCGGCGATTCCGACCGCTTCGCGGACGACGCCGAGGCGTGAAGCGAGCCGCCGCGCCGCGACCGCGTGCTGCAACGCCAGCTCCGGGTCATCGTCGACGAGCTTGCCCGCCGCTACCAGGCGTCGCGCGACCTGATCGGCGATGGGCCGCGCGAGAGAACGCAGTTCGGCCCGAACCTGCGGATCGAGTTGATCCGGGGTGATGTCGTCCGGGATCGGTACCTCATCGGGCCGCCCCCGGTCGCGCGGTAGGTCGTCGCGATCGAACGCGTCGCGCGAGCGATCATCACGGCGATCGTCGCGGCTGTACCCCGCCCGCGTACGATCGTCGCGCCCAACGTCGCGGCGCGTACGGTCGTCGCGCTGGACATCCCGACTCGGCCGTTCGTCCCGGTCATAGCCGGCGCGGGAACG
>DASQPR010000319.1:0-2405 GCA_035643815.1 Micromonosporaceae bacterium
GAATCCCAGACAGCCGTCATTCCGTCGGCGTTGCACGAGCCCGCGGTCGCCTCGGTGGCCCGTGACGTCGGCTGCACGTCGACCCGGTCGGGGGAGCAGGCAACGAGCAACACGACAGCAAAGCCGGTGGCAATAATCAGCCGACCCGGTCGACGCCCACCGATATGTGCCATGGCTCGCTCAACTTCCGCCGAGGGCGGCGCACGCCCGAGAGATCAGGTCCGTCCACGGCCGAGACGCAATCACGGGTACGTCATGCCGTACCGCTTCCTCGGCCAGCCATCGCGACCACGCGACGCTGACCGCGGCGCGCGCGTCTTGATTGCCGGCGTTCGGCTCCCGTGCCGCATAGTTCGCCACGATCTGCGAGGGATCGTCTTCTAGCACGAAGATTCCGCGTACCCGTTTTCCGGCCGCCTGATCGGCGTACCGGCGTTGGATCGTGAACGAGGGGCGCAGGAAATCGCCCTCGATAACCACCGGCATGTCGGTTTCCAAGTGGTTGCCGACGATGGCGGCGAGCGCCGGCTCGAGCGCGGCGGTCAGCGCGATGCCTTGCCGCACGATCTCGTCGGGCGCCGCGGCAAGCGCCTGGGGGTGGGTCTGCCAATAGAACAACTCCGGCTGCTGTTCCGGCGTCGTCATCGCCTGCAGGGCGCAGACGATGTCGTCGATCTCCAGCACCGGGAGGCCCAGCTCGCGGGCGAGCGGGTAGGCGAGCGAACTCTTGCCGGCACCCGACGGGCCGCCGACAAGAAGCACATCCCACCCTCGTTCGATCACGGCGACCAGGCTAACGGCTCGGACCGCGTGGCGTCGTCTCGCGCGTCGTCGCGGGCACGGTCTCAGGTGCGCTCTCGCGCGTGGCCTCAGGTGCGTTCTCGGGTGTGGTCTCACGTGCGGTCTCACGTGCGGTCTCACGTGGCGGGCGGCGGTGGCGGCCGCTGACCGGGCGCCGATGTGGGCGCGCGACAATGGGCCGCATGACTGAGCCGCACACGTTGATCCTGCTCCGCCACGGTGAGAGCGAGTGGAACGCTAAGAACTTGTTCACCGGCTGGGTCGACGTCGACCTGTCGGCCGGCGGCGAGCAGGAGGCGCGCCGCGGCGGCGAGATGCTGCGCGAGCACGGACTGCTGCCCGATGTCGTACACACATCGGTGTTGCGCCGGGCGATCCGGACCGCCGAGATCACGCTGCACGCGATCGACCGGCACTGGATCCCGGTGTCACGGTCGTGGCGACTCAACGAACGGCACTACGGGGCGCTGCAGGGCAAGGACAAGAAGCAGACGCTGCAGGAATTCGGCGAGGAGCAGTTCATGCTGTGGCGCCGGTCGTACGACGTGCCACCGCCGCCGATCCCGGTCGACGATGCCTACTCCCAGTTTGATGACCCGCGCTACGCCGCGCTGCCGCCCGACGCCCGGCCGAGGACCGAGTGCCTCAAGGATGTCCTGGTACGGGCGCTGCCCTACTGGTACGACAGCGTGGTGCCGGATCTGCGTGTCGGCCGTACGGTGCTGATCGCGGCGCACGGCAACTCGCTGCGTGCGTTGGTGAAGCATCTCGACGGCATCTCCGACGAGGACATCGCCGCGCTGAACATCCCGACCGGCATTCCGCTGCGGTACGACATCGATCCGGTCACGTTGCGCCCGGTTACGCCGGGTGGCGAGTACCTCGACCCGGAGGCGGCTAAGGAGGCCGCCGCGGCGGTCGCGAACCAGGGCCGTTGAGGTTCCGCGCCGCTTCGGAGGTCGTTCCCGCGTGACCTTGGGGTTGATGCTGTTATTCACGTTCGGATAACAGCATCAACCCCTTGATCGGCGAAGCGTCTCGATGACGGCCTTGATGTTGCGGACCAGCTCGTCCGGATTGCGCAAGTCTTCCTTCGTCACGTGATAGACGTACCACCCGGCCTGGTTGAGCTCGCGGAGTCGAGCCCGATCGCGACCGAGCTGACGGCGGTCGGCGTGCCACTGCCCGTCGTATTCGATCGCCATGCGGATGTCTGGCAGCGCAAGGTCAACGCGCGCAACGACTTCGCCGTCGCGCATGACCCAATGCTGGGCGACGACCGCCACACCGGCGAGATGAAGGTGCACCCGAAGCACCGACTCGGGTGGCGACTCCGCACGCGGATCGCACAGCCGTAATGCGCGGGCTGCGGCACGCGAACCGGGACCGCAAAGTTGCGCTGCATAGCTGAGCGCGTCGACGCGACTCTTCCCACGTCTGCGTAGGAGCGCATCTATCCAGGGCACTGAGCTGATCAAGGGGAGCCACCGCGCGAGGTCGGCTGCCGTCTGCCCAACAGTTGTGACGGGAACGCCTCGGTGCGTTGTTGTCGCAGCCGGCGGGAACGAACCGACATGGATCCACATGCCGTTCACCGGTCCCCA
>DASQPR010000320.1:0-3644 GCA_035643815.1 Micromonosporaceae bacterium
GCCGGATCGTGAGCAGGTCGGCCAGCAGTTGGCACGGGTGGTAGGCGTCGGTCAGCGCATTGATCACCGGGACCGTCGCCGCGTGCGCGAGCGCCGCGAGCCGCTCGTCGTCGAACGTACGGATAACGATCGCGTCGACATAGCCCGACAGCACACGGCCGGCGTCCTCGATCGTCTCTCCCCGGCCGAAGTGGGTGGTCTGTGCGTCCACGACGACCGCGTGGCCGCCCAATTCGGCGATCGCAACCTCGAACGACACGCGGGTCCGCAGCGACTGCTTCTCGAAGATGACCGCGACAGAGCGCGGCCCCTCCAGCGGCTTGTCGCGATGGGGCGCGTCGACCATCGCGGCCGCCGCGTCGAGCACGGCGGACTGCTCGGCCGGGCTCAAATCGTCGTCACGCAGAAAGTGCCGCATGGGCCACGTCCTTCCGATCGATCGACGCCGCGTGCGCGACGTCGGCGGCCGGGTGATCGGCCGCAAGCGCTAGCGACGTCTGGCCGAGCGAAGCCAGCGTCTCGCCGAGCGCGAAAACGAACCCGTCCGCCTGCTCGGCCGACAGGATCAACGGTGGCGCGACCCGGATCACGTCCGGGTGCGGTGCGTTGGCCAAGAACCCGCGAGCGCCGCCAGACTCGGCCCGGTCCCGCAGCGCGTCGACGGCGAGTGCCGCGACCGGCGCCGTAAGCACGATGCCGAGCAGCAGCCCGGTCCCCCGCACGCCGGAGATAAGAGGATTGCCCAATCCTTCGATGCCGGTCACCAACCGACCGCCGACGCGCCGCACGTGGTCCAGGAGGCCGTCGCGGGCGATGGTGCGGAGCACGGCCAGCGCCGCGGCGCAGCTCACCGGGTTTCCGCCGAACGTCGAGCCGTGCGCGCCCGGGCCGAGAAGGTCGGCCGCCGCGCCGAACGCGACGCACGCGCCGATCGGCAATCCGCCACCGAGGCCCTTGGCCAGCGTGACGATGTCCGGTTCGACGCCCGCGTCGGGTCCGTCGGGCACTTGGTGGGCAAACCAGTGGCCGGTACGGCCGATGCCGGTCTGCACCTCGTCCAGCGCTAGCAGGGCACCGTGCTTCGCGGTGATCGCGCGAGCGGCGGCGAGGTAGCCCGCGGGCGGGACGACGACGCCGTTCTCCCCCTGGATCGGCTCCAGGATCACCATCGCCGTCTCGTCGGTGACCGCCGTCGCGAGTGCGTCGGCGTCGCCGTAGGGCACGTGCGTCACCGGACCCGGCAGTGGCCGGAACGGATCGGTCTTCGCCGGCTGGCCGGTGAGCGAGAGCGCACCCATCGTCCGGCCGTGGAAGCCGCCGGCCGCCGCGACGACGTGCGCGCGCCCGGTCCGCCGGGAGATCTTGTACGCCGCCTCGACCGCCTCGGCGCCGGAGTTTCCGAAGTAGACCTTGCCGGGCCGGCCGGCCAGCACGAGCAGCAGCTCGGCCAGGGCGACGGGTGGTTCGGCGATGTAGAGGTTCGACACGTGACCGAGCTGCCGGACCTGCCGGGATACCGCCTCGACGACGGCCGGGTGAGCGTGACCGAGCGCGTTGACGGCGATCCCGCCGAGCATGTCGACGTAGGTCCGGCCGGCGTCATCTGTTACGACCGCGCCTTCGCCCCGGACAAGGGCGAGTGCCGGCGTGCCGTACGTACCCATGATGGAATTGGCCCACCGAGTCCGCAGCGCGCTCATGCCGTGACCACCGCGGCGGTCGCGGTGATTGTCGTGCCGTGCGCCGCGCCGCCGGTGATGACCGCCGACCACGACGGATCGCGGCCGTCGACGACATGCGCCGCCGGTACGCCGCCGCGCACCGCACGCAGGCACGCCTCCATCTTCGGCACCATTCCGGCCGACAGGCTCGGCATCATCAGCTCCAATTCGTCGGTATCGAGTACGTCCACCAGCGTCGTCAGGTCCGGCCACGCCCGGTAGAGACCGGCGACGTCGGTCAGCATCACGAGCTGGTTCGCGCCGAGTGCGACGGCCAGCGCCCCGGCGGCGGTATCGGCGTTGAGGTTGTGGGGCACACCGAGGGCGTCCGGCGCGACCGTTGCAACGACCGGGATGCGGCCGGACCTCAACAGGTCGAGCAGGATCGCCGGCCGCACCGCCGCCACGTCGCCGACCTGCCCGAGATCGACCGGCTCGCCGTCGATGTGTGCGACGCGACGCTCGGCGGTGAGTAGGCCGGCGTCCTCTCCGGACAGCCCGACCGCCACCGGCGCGATGGCGTTGATCGCACCGACCACTTCACGGCCCACCTGCCCGACTAGCACCATCCGGACGACGTCCATAGCGTCGGCCGTGGTCACGCGCAGGCCGCCACGAAACTCCGACGCGATGCCGACCCGGGCCAGCATCGCGCTGATCTGTGGCCCGCCACCATGCACGACGACCGGCCGGGCGCCGTCCGCGTGCAGGGCGAGCACCTCGCGGGCGAACGCCGTCCGGGCCGCCGGCGACGTCATGGCGTGTCCGCCGTACTTGATCACGACGATCGACTGTAGGTCGGCCGTCTGCTGCTGGTCGGTCGTCCGCTCGTTCGTCGACTGCGCGGCCCGGGGCTGCGCGGTCGGCTGGTTGGCGGTCACGGCGCCACTCCGTCGATCGCGAGACCGGTCGGCTCGGGCAGGCCGAGCATCAGGTTTGCGCACTGCAGCGCCTGTCCGGCGGCGCCCTTGCCGAGGTTGTCCAACGCCGCGACGACGATGATCCGGCCGGAGTCGGCATCGACGTGCGCCTTGAGGTGGCAGGAGTTCGAGCCGGCGGTGGCCGCCGTCCGTGGGCCGGCGTCACCGGTGAGCACATGTACGAACGGTTCGGTGTCGTAGGCCGCCCGCAGCACGTCGGTCACGGCGTCCGCTGAGGTCGGTCCGGACGGCACCAGCGTGCAGGTCGCGAGGATGCCGCGCGGCATCGGCGCGAGCATCGGAGTCATGGATAGGGTCCGCGCACCGGACGCTTGCTTGATCTCGGGTACATGCTGGTGCGCGCCGACCTTGTACACGCTGACGTCGCCCATGACCTCGGAGCCGAGCAGCTGTGCCTTAGCGGCGCGGCCGGCGCCCGATGTTCCCGACGCCGCGACCACGACCACGTCGTCCGCGGTCGCGACGCCGTCGGCAATCAGCGGCGCGACTGCGAGCGTGATCGCGGTGGCGTAACACCCGGCCGCCGCGACTCTCGTACTGGACGCGATCGTCGCGCGCTGGCCGGCGAGTTCCGGCAGGCCGTACGTCCACGCTCCGGCGTACGTCCCACCGTAGTAGCGCGCCCACGCGGCCGCGTCGAGCAGTCGGTGGTCGGCGCCGAGATCGACGACTTTCACATCGTCCGGGAGTTGTGCGGCCAGTGGGCCCGATTCGCCATGCGGCAGGGCGAGGAATACCAGATCGGCACCGGCGAACGACGTCGGCTCGGTGGCGGCGATCGTGAGGTCGGCGAGGGAGCGGAGGTTGGGGTGGACGTCGCCGACCCGAGCGCCGGTCGACGAATGCCCAGTGACCGCGATCAGCTCGACGTCCGAGTGCCCGCTCAAAAGGCGGAGCAGCTCTCCGCCGGCGTAGCCGGTCGCCCCGGCGACCGCGATCCGTACGCCCACGTCGCCCGCGCCCCCCATCTCCAGGTCTAGTC
>DASQPR010000321.1:0-19699 GCA_035643815.1 Micromonosporaceae bacterium
TCGGACGGTGGGCTAGCAACGGAGCACCGGGATCGTCTGGCTCGCCGGCCACCACCACCGCCCCGGGCGGAGCCAGGGCCACGGCCGTACGCCGTAGTGCGGCTCGCTCATCGGCCGTCGCGCCCACGACGGCGACCTCGACCGGCCCCGACAGCAACGCTTCGCCGACCGCGGCCGCGAGACCGGCGAACCGGGCCCGGGTCGAGATGATCGGCTCGACCCGAGCGAGCGCCGTCTCGGCCGCCTCCCGGTAGCGGGTTTCCCCGGTCAGCGCCGTGTACGTCACCAGAGCCTCGCTGATCGCGGAGTTGCCCGACGGGGTGGCGCCATCGGTCGGGTCGGCCGGTCGGGCGACGAGGGTCTCGGCATCCGACGCCGTGTCATGGAAACCGCCCGAGCCGTCGGAGAACTGATCCAAGGCCGTGTCGAGCAGACCGCCGGCAGCGGTCAGCCACCGTACGTCACCGGTGGCCTGGTGCAGCTCCGCGAACGCGGTGGCGACGCAGCCGTAGTCGGCGAGCACGCCGACCGGATCACCGACCACGCCGTCCCGGGACACGCGGCGTAGCCGGCCGTCGACGAGATGGGTGCCGAGTAAGAGTTCCCCGGCCCGTACGGCCGCGTCGAGCACTTCGGCCGGACTCCGCGTCGTGGCGGCGTCGAGCACATCGACGCCGTCATCGCCGGTGCCATCGGTGACGTCCTCGGCGGCCAGCGCGTCGGCGACCGAGGCGAAGTGGGCGAGCGCGGTTATCGCGAGGCCGTTCCACTCGGCGACGACCTTGTCGTCGCGCCCCGGCTGCGGACGGCGCTCGCGTGCTTCCCGCAGCGTGTCTCGCGTCGCACGCCATCGCTCGCGTAACTCGGCCGAGCCGTCGTCGACATCTCGGGCCAGTCGCAGCACCGATGAGCCGTGCTCGAACGTGCCGGCCTCGGTCACGCCGAACACGTCGGCCGCGAACGCGGCTCCGGTCTCGCCCAGTAGCTCGGCCAACTCGGCCGGTGTCCAGACGTACGTTGCCCCTTCAACTCCGGCGGTGTCCGCGTCGAGGGCCGAGGCGAAGCCGCCCTCTGGCGTGCCGAGACCGTCGATGACGAAGTCGGCCGTCTCGGCGGCCACCCGGGCCGCCATCGGGTCGCCGGTCAGGCGCCAGATCTCGGTGTAGACCCGCAGCAGCAGCGCGTTGTCGTACAACATCTTCTCGAAATGCGGCACGGTCCACGTCCCGTCGACGGCATAGCGGGCGAACCCGCCGGCGAGTTGGTCGTAGATGCCGCCGCGAGCCATCTGCTCGCCGGTGGCGCGCGCCATCTCCAGCGAGCGGGCATCGCCCGTCCGCTGATAGTGGCGCAGCAGGAACAGCATCACGAGATGGGGCGGGAATTTCGGTGCGCCGCCGAATCCGCCGTACACGTCGTCGAACTCCTCGCCCAGCGACGCCGCCGCGGCGTCCAGCGCGGCTGGGCCCAGGTGCCCGCCCTCGGCCGTGATGTGCTGAGCGGCTGCGATCGCGGTGACTACCTGCGTGCTTTGCTTGGTCACGGCATCGCGCTGGTCGTGCCAGGCGGTGCCGACCGCGTCGAGCAGCCGCGTAAACACGTCGCGGGGGTAATACGTCCCGGCGAAGAACGGCTGTCCCTCCGGCGTCGCGAAGACCGTCATGGGCCAGCCACCCTGACCGGTAAGGGCCTGCGTCGCGGTCATGTAGACGGCGTCGACGTCCGGCCGCTCCTCGCGGTCGACCTTGATCGCCACGAATTTCGCGTTGATCTCATCCGCGACCGCGGAGTCCTCGAACGACTCGTGGGCCATCACATGGCACCAGTGGCAGGCCGCGTACCCGACCGAGATCAACACGGGTACGTCGCGCTGCTTCGCCTCCGCGAACGCCTCCGGTGACCACGGCCACCAGTCGACCGGGTTGTCGGCGTGCTGCAGCAGATAGGGCGATGTGGCGCTGGCAAGGCGGTTCACAAGACCCACTCTTGCACATCCCGAGCCCTCGAACTTCCAGACGACGGACCGCCGAACTTTTCGCAATGACCGCCGCTCGATCCGGGCCCGCTCATCCGAGCACCAACCGCACCGGGCCGGCAACGATCGTCCCGGCCCGGTGCGGTCGCGCTTTAGTCCGTGGTTCAGTGACAGGTCCATCGGACGGGAACGACGTCCTGGTTCGGTCGGTTGGTGTAGCCGCCAATGACATGGCCGTCGTCACTGATGGTCGTGGCCGCCGATCCCACGCCGGACCTACCGCCGGATGGCTGCGGCAACACCGTCACGTGATCGCCCCAGAAGACGGCCGGCCGGTCCTTCGACGTCGCGACAAACCACCCCTGACTGTTGATCTTTGCACCGAACGGATTGCGCAGATTCGGAAAGGCGGTGACGGCTCCGGTGCGCAGATCCCATCGGGCCACCGCAAACTCGCCCGCCGCGCTGGGATCGCCCTCGTCCGACGCTCCGATGACCCAGCCATCTCGGATCCCGCTGATCAGATTCTCGTCCTTATCGCCCTTGAGTTCGCGTAGTTTGCCGTCGGTGGTCCATACGAGGGCCTGGCCGGTTTGGTCCGCCTGCCCGACGACGGTTCCGTCCGTATCAATAGCGCCGGTGAAGAGCGCACCGTTTCCGGGTGCGGTCTTCAGATGGCGAACGGCGGCGCCGTCAAGGACCACCGGGCTCACCGGCAGGAAGGGGTAACCCTCGTTGGGGACGACCGTCGGCACGGGTAGCGCGAGGATCTGGCCGCTGTCGTTAATGGACTCGATAGTGTACGAGCCGATCGTCGAGTGCAGCATGGTGAGCTGTCCGTGGTCCTATTTCCAGGCCGTCTGGACAGTCTGGCCGTGTACGATCTCGATCCCGGAGCCAACCACGACGCCGTGCGAATTCACCGCGACGCGCTCGTCCGTGGCCGACGCATGGATGACCGTCGGACCCTCCCCGTCCGTCCACAAGAGAGCGTTCTGATCGACGCCGCCGGGCGCTTTCGTGTAGTCGTATCCGACCAGATAACGGCCGGACGGATCGGCGCCGGTGACGACGCCGGTGCTGGCGCCGGACTGGATCGGCAGGATCTTGGCGGAGCAGTTCGTCGGCGCCGCGAGACGATCCGTGCGCGGTTTCGCCGTCGGCGAGGTCGGGAACGCCGGAATCGGCGCTGGTGGCCGGTACGTCGACGGCACGCTCGGAACGGCGACCCGTTGTGTGGCCGGATGAGCCGCGGCCGTGATCGCCACCGGAACCGCGGCGACGACCGCGACGATCGCGACCACCGACCCGGCGACGCCGCACATGCGTCGCCGCACACGCCGATGTCCGACGTCCATGGCGTGTCCGATATCAATGCGGGGCGGGGTCTGCGGTTCGACGGCCAGCAGGCCAAGCAGCCGTGGCCCATCCTCATCGATGGTCATGTCAGGTCCTCTCGATCAATGTCACGTAAGCCGGCTCACCGAGCACGCGGCGCAGCGTTGCCAGCCCGTGGAAGGTTTGGCTCTTGACGGTGGCGGGTGAGCAATCCAGCACGTCAGCCACGTCCAGAACGGACATATCAGTTAGAAATCGCAGGACCAGAACCGCTCGCTGCCGGCGTGGCAGTCGATCCAGGGCCGCTCGGACGACCACACGGTCCTCGATCGACGGCGGGTTGGCCGCGGCATGGTCCGGGGTCGTCGCCATCCGGGTTCACCCGGGACCAGCCACGTCGCTTGTCGTCGAGGAAGGTACGCACGAGCATCGCTCGCACGTACGCATCGAGGTTCATGGCCTCGGACGCACGCTTCCAGTGCACGTACAGCTTGGTGATCGTTTCTTGAACCATGTCGTCCGCTGTGTGTTCCTCGCCGCACAGGTGGTACGCGAGACGCCGAAGCGCGGGTATCCGGACCCTGACGTATTTGACGTACTCCTCCCGCCAGTCCTGCATACGTGCTCCTTTGGTCGCGACTCACCACGAAGACGGGATCGGAGTTCCGTTTGGTTGTAGCGGCGCCCGCATTTCGACCGGGACGAGGGTGGTCTGCCTCCGGGTGCGGCGGGAGCGCGTGATTTCATCAGGTCATGAGCGATTCCTTGAGCGCAACCACGGTGCGGATCACCGGGGCAAACGGTGACGAGATCGAGGCCTACGTGGCCCGTCCCGATGGCAATGGACCACGCGGCGGCGTCGTCGTCATTCACCACATGCCCGGCTACGACCGCGCCACAAAAGAGATCACGCGGCGCTTCGCCGAGCTCGGCTACGACGCGATCTGCCCGAATCTGTCCTTCCGCGAGGCTCCGGGTGCGTCGCCCGATGACGCCGCCGCAACGGCCCGAGCTCAGGGCGGCGTACCGGACGAGCGCCTAGTTGGCGACGTCGGCGGCGCCGCGGCCTACCTGCGTACCCTGCCGTCCTCGAACGGCAAGGTCGGCGTCATCGGCTACTGCTCCGGCGGTCGCCAGTCGGTGCTCTCGGCGTGCAACCTTGATCTGGACGCGGCCGTCGACTGTTACGGCGCATTCGTCACCGGTACGCCGCCGGAGGGCATGCCGATACGCAAGAACATCGTCGACCAACTGCCCAACCTGCGCGCGCCGTTGCTCGGGCTGTTCGGTGCCGATGACAAGTA
Organism: Micromonosporaceae bacterium; assembly: GCA_035643815.1. Taxonomy (GTDB): domain Bacteria; phylum Actinomycetota; class Actinomycetes; order Mycobacteriales; family Micromonosporaceae; genus DASQPR01. The sequence goes on from DASQPR010000321.1 coordinate 4,618, forward strand.
CCCCAGTCCCGAACAGGTCGCCGAACTCCGCCAGATCCTGACCGACAACGGCAAGACCTTCGAATTCCACTCGTACGAAGATGCCGGCCACGCCTTTTTCGCGGTGGATCGTCCGTCCTACCGGGTGGCCGCGGCCAACGATGGCTGGGAGCGCATCGAGGCCTTCTACGGCCAGTATCTGAAGGGCTGAGGCATGTGTACGTACACGACGGTGGCCGTCCCAGTGGACGGGAGCGGCAAGGGGCCGAACGGCAATTGGCTGCATGTGAGTGACGCAACGGTCTACTTCGACCACCCGGTGCACGCGATGGCCGGTCACACCCTGAATATCGATCTCACCGATCCGTCGAAGGGACCGTCGGCCCGGATCGCACTGGAACTGACCGCCGAGTCGGCCCGTCAACTCGTCGGCGCGATCCAAGAGGCGCTCGCCGCCGTACCGGCCGAATTAACGGTCTGAACGCAGCCATCGCGAGCGACGGCCGACGGGTCCCGCGTCGGCCCGCCCGTTGCGCGCATGGACACGATCCGTGGGGGTGTGGCACCGTAGCCGATCGTGGGCGATTGCGGCATTTGCGAGATCATCGACCTGCGTCGTTACCCGGTGAAATCGATGCTCGGCGAGTCGTTGATTGCCGGCGAGGTCGGTTCGCGGGGGCTCGCCGGCGACCGCACACATGCGCTCGTACACACACGTACCGGCAAGATCGCCAGTGCGAAGCACCCGCGGCTGTGGCGTGACCTGCTGACGCTTGCGGCGACGGTGACATCAGACGGCGTACGGGTGGCCGCGCCGGACGGCACGGTGGTGGAGTCGACCGATCCGGCCGCCGACGATGTCCTTTCCCGCCTCGTCGGGCAGCCGGTCGCGCTGACAAGCACGCCTCCGGCGGTCGCGACGCTCGACCGCGCCAAGCCGGACGCCGTGCTGAGCCACGGTGTGGACGCCGAGGTTCCGGTCGACGTCAGTCGCATCGCCACTGAGGCGCCGGCCGGCACGTTCTTCGATTTCGCGCCGATCCACCTCATCACCACGGCAACGCTGCGCCGGATCCAGGAGCTAGGCCGGATCCAGGAGCTAGGCCGGATCCAGGAGCTAGGCCGGATCCAGGAGCTAGGCCGGATCCAGGAGCCGGGAGGCATCGATGCGGACGATGGATCAGCGGATCGTCCGCCTGTCGTCGACGCCGCAGCCAGCGGCTCGCTTGCCATCCGCTACCGGCCGAACATAGTCGTCGGCTGGCCCGACGACGCGGGTGGCGAGAGCGCCATCAACGGCGGTGCGTTCGTTGAGGATGCCTGGGTCGGGCGGCTGATCGGCCTCGGTGACGAGGTGGTTCTCCGCGTCATCGCCGCCACCCCACGCTGTGCCATTCCGACGCTGGCCCACGGCCGCCTCCCGCGTGACGTACGGGCCCTGCGAGTGCTGGCCGAGCACCATCGGATCGTTCCGCTCCCCGGTATGGGCGAGGAACCGTGCGCCGGCGTTTACGCCCAGCCGATCCGCGGCGGCCGCGTGCGGCTCGGCGATCGGGTGCGCCTCGTCGACGCGTAGTGCCGGTGGTCAGCCCCCGCCGCCGGCGGCCGCCTCGGCGCCCCCGGCCGCACCCCCGCCAGCAGCCTCGGCCAGATCGTGCAGGACGTCCAATGCCTGCTCGGCCCGGACCGGCGGGGTGATGTGCCAGCCCTGTGCGGCAAAGCAACCGAGGTCCTCGAGCGCCGATCGCTGCGCCGGAGTCTCGACTCCCTCCGCGACGACCCGTACGCCGAGCCGACGACCGAGATCGACGGTCGTACGGACGATCGCGGCCGCCTCGGCCGACTCGGTCATCGCGGCCACGAACGTGGAGTCGACTTTGACCTCGTCGACCTGGACCCGGGCCAGGAAGGTGAGCGAAGAGAACCCGCTGCCAAAGTCGTCCACCGCGAGCTGCACGCCGTGTGCTCGCAGCGCGGCCAGCACCTCGGCCACGACGGGCTGCCCGGTGACGACGGCAGATTCGGTGATCTCCAAGGTCAGCATGTTCGGCTCGACTCCGTACCGCTTGAGCAGATCGCTCACATCGCCCGGCAGGTTCGGGTCGGCCAGGCTCCGCGGTGACAGATTGACCGCTACGCGCATCGGCAGGCCGGCGCGACACCATTCGTCGGCGAGTCGCAACGCCCGATCGAGGACGTATCGGGTGAACGGCATGACCAGGTCGCTCTGGTCGACGAGGTCGACGAAGTCACGTGGCACGAGAGGCCCGCGGCGCGGATGGTTCCACCGGATCAGCGTCTCGGCGGCGATCGGCTGCCCGGTCGCGAGCGCGACCGCCGGCTGCACGGCGAGCACCAACTGATCGTCGTGCTCCATCGCTTCCCGCAGATCGACCAGGACGGAGAGCCGATCGACACTCCCGGCCGGCGTGTCGGACGCGTCGAAGACGGCGATGGCCCCGGCACCACGCTTGGCCCGTCGCATCGCGATGCCCGAGCGTCGGACCAGCTCGGCGATGTCGAATTCGTCGGCGCGCCCGACCGCGACCCCGACCGACACCTCGACCGCCACCTGCAGCCCGGCCAGGTCGGTCGCGACCGTGAGCTCCGCGGCCAGGCCACGCGCGTGTGCGGTGGCGTACGCCAGCGGATCGGCGGCGCCTTCCAACTCGCTCAGGATCGCGAACTCGTCGCCGCCGACACGCGCGACCAGATCGGTCGGACCCGCGAACGCGGCGAGCCGCCCGGCCGTGATCCGCAGAAGATCGTCACCCGCGGTCGGGCCGAGCGTGTCGTTGACCTCCTTGAACCGGTTGATGCCGACGACGTAGAGCACGACCGGCGTACGGCCGCCGTTCCGCAGCTTCTCCGCGCCCTCGGTCAGCAGACTCGACCGATTGGCAACGCCGGTCAAGACGTCCTGGTAGGAGTCGTGGAGGCTCCGCGCGGCGAGCTTCGTCAGCGCGTTGTGAGCGAGGGCATCGTGGAGCGCCGAGGCGAGCGCATCGGCGACGGCCGACAAGGCCATGTGATCCCGGCCGTCCAGGCTCGACCCCACTGGCATCCAGACGCGCAGCTCGCCGACGCGAAGTCCGCCAATGGTCAGCGCTCGAGTCGCGCTGGCCGGGGTCGATGTCGGCGCGGTCGTGCCGGTCAGGTGCGCGATATCGACACCACTGAGTTCGGCGCGGCCGCGATAGCCGCGCGCTTCGCCCGGGCTCCGGTCCACCCAGATCTCGGCCGACTCGGCCTTGAAGAGCCGCAGCGTGCCGGTCAGCGCGGCGACGGCGACCGATCGCTCGTCGAGCTGGTTGAGCGAGCCCGCGATGTCGGCGAAGTCTCGCCACAGGCGCCGCTCGTCGGCGATCCGCGAACGGTAGACGTACGCCTGGTGCATCAGTACGGCGACCGGCGGCACCAGGAGCAGCCACATGCGATCCCGGGCGAGCAGGACGACGACGAGGATGCCCACGCTGACGTTGCCGGCGACCATGGGCAGCTTATCGACGGCAGTCCGGGTGATCGCGCTCCGCAACGGCGTGGTGAGAATGCCGAGCGCCTGGCTATTCGTATTCACGATCACGGACGAGACCAAGAAGTAGACGACGCCGCCGATGGTGAGCGCGACGATGAGGCGCGGCGTGATCTCGTCACGATTGCCGGTGCGAATCGCGTGAACCGCTGCTGCCCCGGCCGCCCCGCAGATGGCGAGCGTCGCGATGTTCACGGTCTTCGAAACGGTCCATCGGGTGTCCGTCCGTAGCAGGAACAGGCCATGGCCGACGGCGAATCCGAGCCCAATCACGAGCGGGACCCAGCCCGCCGGCACGAGGTAGGCAACGATGATGAGCGACGCTTCGCCCCAGGCGAAGTAGACGGTGCGCGTGCCCTGTCGGACCCGAAGCGCGGCGAATTGCGCCACGATGGCGACGGCCGTGGCGGTGGCGACCGCCGGCCAGCGGATCGGAGAAGTCGCCGCAAACGGGCCACCGATCATGGCGATGAGTCCGACCGCGCACGTGGCGAGCGGCGCGACGAAGTTTCGTCGGCTCACCGCCACGCTGTCCGTCACCGCCGGCCCCTTTCGGCAGCGCAGAGGACACAGCGCCGTTCGGTGAGCGAAAGACGCATGCCTCCGGTTCGTGAGGACTGACGGTTCCACTCCGCTTCGCGAGGGCTGTAATCGGTCCTCCGATGCGGAACGGTAGGCCACAACCCGGCGTACGCAAAACTAGGTCACTACATAGACGTGCTGATTAAAGGGACACGTCGGACATCCCCATCCGCGATCCGAGCAAGCGCTTACCACAAAGCGCCGCGCTTTTTGCCTCCGGAACCGTTCTAGACAGCGTTTCCCGTAGCCGGAACCGGTGCCGGACGACGTGTTCCTTCTGGTGGCGCCCGTGCAGAAATATGTCAGAAAGTTATCAGAGGACGCGGTGCGAATGGCGCGATCAAGCGCGATAAACGACCCGATCGCCGCGAATTCGGCCGCCGCCCCGAAGGTCTCGCCTAATGCGGAACGAGTAAACAATGCGAACCCGCAAAGCGACCGGCCGCCGACCGATTCGCATACGACGCGAAGACCTTGCTTGCCGAGTGCGCCTTACGACAACCCCGCGTCCCATCACCGGTCAGCGTCAGCGCGTGCCGGCTCCCGGCCCGCCGCCGGTGTCCGTGTTGCCGCTCGGGTCGACCGCGACGTCGCCCTGGACTCTGGTATCGCTGGGGACGGCGCCGGTGACCCGCGGAGCCGGGGTCGCGGCCCGAGGTGCGCGACCACGACTGCGCTCTGACAGCGCGTCCGCTCGCATCCGTGCGACGGTCTCGTCGTCCGGGAAATCGTCTCTAACGCGGCGCAGATGCTTGTTCATGCTGCGAATCAGAAAGACCAGTGCGACCACCAGCAACACGATGATCAACAGGCCGAGCGGCCCGGCGACACCGTCGCCGAGGTTATCGCCGAAGTCATTCGCGGCCAATACCGTGATCATGGTTCCTCCGCAGGTCAGATCCGTTTGAGCGTACGCCTACGCGCGGGCACGCTCACGAACCCCGGCGAACAGGTCATCCTCGGGCAGCGGGCTGTCGACGAGCGAGCGCGCCAGCTCGAAATCCTCGGTCGGCCAGACCTCCTGTTGGATCGCGAGCGGCACCTTGAACCACCAGCCGTCCGGGTCGACCTGCGTCGCGTGCGCTCGCAAGGCATCGTCGCGCGCCTGGAAGTAGTCACCGGCGGGAACTCGGGTCGTGACCCGATCGCTGTGGTCCTCCCGCTCGTCCCATTTCTCCAGCCACTCGCCGTACGGCGACTCGATGCCGGCGGCGAGCATGCCCTCGTGCAGCGCGATCATCCGTGCCTTGTTGAAGCCCATGTTGTAGTAGAGCTTCAACGGCTGCCACGGCTCGCCGAACTCGACATAACGGTCCGGATCGCCGGCCGCGTCGAACGCGGCCACCGAGATCTTGTGACACATGACGTGGTCCGGGTGCGGGTAGCCACCGTTCTCGTCGTACGTCGTCATGACCTGCGGCCGAAACTCGCGAATCTGCGCCACGAGCGCACCGACCGCCTCGTCGAAGTCGGCCAGCCCGAAGCAACCTTCCGGCAGCGGCGGCAACGGATCGCCTTCCGGCAGACCGGAATCGACATAACCGAGCCAGCTCTGACGCACGCCCAGGATCTCGCGCGCTCGATCCATCTCGGCCCGCCGGATCTCCGCGATGTTGGCCCAGATCTCCGGCCGATCCAACTTCTTGTTCAACACGCTGCCGCGCTCGCCGCCGGTGCATGTGACGACCAGGACGTCGACTCCGTCAGAAACGTACTTCGCCATCGCCGCCGCGCCCTTGCTGGACTCGTCGTCGGGGTGGGCGTGCACCGCCATCAGCCGGAGCTGATCGTCAACCTGCCCACCGTCGGTGCTCATCGTCACAGTCCGTCCATCCTGCTCGCGATCGTTGCCTGCTTGCCGTCATGCCCGCGTACCGTCGTTGCCGCTTGTGATCGTTGCCCGAGAGGCCACGCTGACCTGCCCGCGGGCCGATCTTGCCAGCGGCATACCATTCTGTCCGACACGTATGACGGAAGAATCAGGGACCAGCCGACGTGACCCAGACCTCAGCAGTCCCCGGGGGCGCAACGCCGGGCGCCGGTCCGGTGTTCCCGCCCGGTCGCTACGGCCGGCGGCGCGAGCCGAAGCCACGGCGATGGGTGCTCCCGCTCGTACTGGTCGCGGTCGTCTCGGTCACGGCCTTGCTCGCGCTGAAGCTCTTTACGCAGTACGGCAGCCCGCAGTATTCGCCAACAGTGCTTTCCCTCACAAACGTGACGAAAACGTCGACCACCGTCAAATTTCGCGTCCAAAAGCCGTCTCCGGCGGCCGTGTGCACGCTGGACGCGGAGGCTCGAGACGGCAGCGTGGTCGGAACCGCGAATGTCCCGGTGCCGCTGGGCACGGACGTCACGGTCAGCTACACGATCACCACGACCGACCGGCCGTACATCGCCGAGGTGCCGTCCTGCCACGCCGCCAGCTGAATTCGCCACACCCTTTGCCGAAGCAAGGTCTCGCTACCGACGCGTAGCACTTCGACCCGAAAACCCGACCGCAGGCCACGAAACGGACCCGCCATCGCTGGTACGTTGGACGTTCATGTAACGGCAATGCTCCGCCGGCCGGCCGGGCATTGAGCCGTAATGGCCATGAATGTCAGCAACGCAAGGAGATCGCCGTGTCCACCACCGATCGCGACGCGCAACCCACCTGGCTGTCCCAGGAAGCGCATGACCGCCTCGCCGCGGAGTTGGACGAACTGATCGCGAACCGGACGGCCATGGCCGCCGAAATCAACGCCCGGCGGGAAGAGGGCGACCTCCGCGAGAACGGCGGATATCACGCCGCCCGCGAGGAGCAGGGCAAGCAGGAGGGTCGCATCCGCTACCTGCAGGAGTTCTTGCGCACCGCCCAGGTCGGCGAGGCGCCCAGGGCCGACGTGGTCGCCGCCGGCACGGTCGTCACGATCTACTTCGACGACGACAAAAACGACACCGAGACTTTCCTTCTCGGTTCGCGCGAGATCGCGTCGACCACCGATTTGACGGTCTACAGCCCGGAATCGGCGATGGGCCATGCGATCGTCGGCGCCCACACGGGCGACACCGTGTCGTATACGGCACCCAGCGGCGCCGAGATCAACGTGACCGTCGTCAATTTCAAACCTTTCGGCGGCTGACGCCGCGGCGCACGCCAGCCCGTCCACAGTCGGCCCACCTGGCCTCGGGCTGAGTCCGACCCTGGTCAGTGTGGTCCGACGGCGATCGGATAGCCGGCGTCACGCAGTGCGGTAACCAGCCTGTCGGCGTGTTCGGCGCCGCGGGTCTCGACCGACATCGCCACCTCGACCTCGCCGAGGCCGAGGCGCGGGTCGTGGCGCTGATGAGATACATCGACGACGTTTGCGCCCTGCGCGGCCACAAGTGTCAGCAGCGCCGCGAGCGACCCTGGGCGATCGCTGCATTGCACGGTGAATCGCTGGTAGCGACCGGCGACATTCAGGCCGTGCTCGATCAGCTTCACCATCAACAACGGATCGATGTTGCCACCGGACAGTACGGCGACGACCGGTGTCTCGACGTGTACGGCCTCGGCCAACAGCGCTGCCACGCCGACGCCACCCGCCGGCTCCACCACGAGCTTCCCGCGTTCCAGCAGCATTAATAGCGCCCGCGAGATGTCCTCGTCGGTAACCGTGACCATGTCATCCACGAGCGCGCTCACATGCTCGAAGGTCAGTTCGCCCGGGCAACCGACCGCGATGCCATCGGCGACCGTCGAGATGGAGTCGATGCGGATCGGCTTGCCGGCCGCCAGTGATAGGGGCATCGCCGCCGCACCGGCGGCCTGAACGCCGATTACGCGTACGTCCGGACGCAACGCCTTGACGGCCACAGCGATCCCGGAGATGAGCCCGCCACCGCCGACGCCGGTGATGATGGTCTTCACGTCCGGACATTGTTCGAGGATCTCTAGACCGACCGTGCCTTGGCCGGCGATCACATCGGGGTGGTCGAACGGGTGGATGAACACCGCACCGGTTCGTTCGGCATACTCTGCCGCCGCGACCAGCGCGTCATCGACGGTCGTGCCGACCAGCCGCACCTTCGCGCCGTAACCCTTCGTTGCGGCCACCTTCGGCAACGGCGCGCCGAGCGGCATGAACACAGTCGCCTCGGTGCGCAGTAGGCCGGCCGCGACGGCGACGCCCTGCGCATGATTGCCCGCGCTCGCCGCGACCACGCCCCGCGCGCGCTCGTCGGGCGTAAGCCGGGAGATGCGCACCAACGCGCCGCGCACTTTGTAGGAGCCGGCGCGCTGCAGGTTTTCGCACTTCAGCCAGGCCGGTCCGCCCAGCTTGCCGTACAGCGGCCGGCACGGCTCGAGGGGCGTCCGCCGGATCGCGTCGCCGAGGACCGATCGGGCCGCTTCGACATCGGCGAGGGTGACCAGCTTCGTCTGCACCCGCCCATCGTCGCAGGCGGTTGGGGCGCGGTCGGCGTCGGCCATCGGCACCCGGCCGATCAGCCCGGTTCGTTGTTGCGCAGCGGCCAGCCCGGCGCATGGCGCAGCCACGGCGACGCCTCTTCCAGTTGTCCCGCCACGGCGAGGAGCCGCAACTCCGAGCCGGGCGGCCCGACGAGTTGTACGGCGACAGGCAGACCGTCCGTCCGTACGCCCATCGGCACGACCATCGCCGGGAACCCGGCCACGTTCCACGGCGCGGCGTACGGCGCGAATCGCATGCTGGCCAGCATGTTCGCCGACCACGACTTCGTGTGAAACTCCTCGGCCGCTGGCGGCGACGTTGCGAGCGCCGGGGTCAGCAGGACGTCGACTTTGTTGTCACCGAACCACGCCTCACAGTCACGGCGCCATTTGGCCCGGTGTTCGGCCTGTACGAAGCCGTGGCGCGACGCCCACCGCCCGATCTCGATGTGTCGCCGAGTCCGGGGCTGCAACTCCCGCCGATCCAGACCATTGGCGGTCGCGTCGTCGTAGACGGCCGCGCACCACGTCGCGATCGTGCGGAAGCCGAGCCGCGTCGGATAGCTCGGGCTGCGATCGATCGCGTCGTGGCCAGCGCCGATCAGTAGTTTCGTCGCCGAGGAGACGGCGGCCTTCGCGCCCGCGTCCGGGAACACGCCGACGATCGGGCTCCGGGTCGATACCGCCACGCGCAGCCGTTGGGGCGGCGACAATTGCGGCGGCGCCCAGCCGGCCAGCACGGCCAGACCGACGGCGGCGTCGGCGACCGTGGTCGTGAGCAGTCCGTGCTCGGCGAGCCCGTACCAGTCGTTCGCCCCCATCGCGGCGGGCACGACACCGCGCCCCGGCTTGATTCCGACGAGTCCGCAGGCGGCCGCCGGAATCCGTATCGATCCGAGACCGTCGTTGCCGTGGGCCATCGGGACCATGCCCGAGGCGACGGCGGCCGCTGCGCCACCGGACGAACCGCCGGGGGTCCGGTCGGTGCGCCACGGGTTGCGGGTCACCGCGTCCGAATCGTCGGTGAACGGCCAGATGCACAGTTCCGGTGCCCGGGTCGTGCCGACGACCACGGCTCCGGCGCCCCGCAGCCTCCGTACCACTTCATGGTCTTCCGCGGCGACGGCGGTCCGCGCATGGGCGGACCCGTTCCAGGTCGGCAGCCCGGCGATCGCCGTGTTCTCCTTCACCGCGACCGGCACGCCGGCCAACGGCAGGTTGATCAGCTCCTCCTGGGCGTCGACGGCATCGGCTTCCGCCAACGCCTCACCGCCGCGCAACAGGCGGAAGGCTCGCACGACGTCACCGCGGGCCGTGATGTGGGCCAGATGGTCGGACACGACTTCGGTCGCCGATGCGTCTCCGCGTCGCACCGCGCGGGCGATCTGCTTCGCGGTCGCCCCCACCCAGGTCTGTGTCTCGTCCAGGGCCTCGAGGGCCATCGGTGCCTCCGACGGGAAATACCACGCATGGCCCTGTGGCCACGCGTCGACCAAGTCGTATGAGTCAGGCCAATGCCTGCTCCAAGTCCGCGAGGAGATCATCCACCGTCTCGATACCGACAGACAAGCGGACCAGGTCGCCGGGCACCTCCAACGGAGAACCGGCCGCACTTGCATGTGTCATCCGGCCCGGGTGCTCTATTAACGACTCGACGCCACCGAGTGATTCGCCGAGTACGAACAGTTTTGCCCGATTACAGACCTCGATCGCCGCGGCCTCCCCGGCGGCCGCCCGGAAGCTCACCATGCCGCCGAACCGGCGCATCTGCTTCGCCGCGATCTCGTGCCCGGGGTGGTCGGCCAGGCCCGGATAGGCCACGGTGGCCACCTTCGGGTGGTGACTCAGGAAGGCCGCGATCCGCTCGGCGTTATCGCAGTGTCGGTCCATCCGTACACCAAGGGTCTTGATCCCACGCAGAGTCAGCCATGCATCGAACGGTCCGGGCACCGCGCCCATGGCGTTTTGGTGGTACGCCAACCGCTGGCCCAGCTCCTCGTCGAGGACGATCAGCGCGCCACCCACGACGTCGGAGTGCCCGCCGATGTATTTGGTCGTCGAGTGCACGACCACGTCGGCGCCGAGTGTCAGCGGCTGTTGGAGGTACGGCGACGCAAACGTGTTGTCGACCACGAGCAGGGTGCCGCCATCGTGGGCGACGTGCGCCAACGCGGCGATATCGGCGATCGCAAGCAGCGGATTCGTCGGCGTCTCCACCCACACAACGCGGGTGTTCGGCCGGATGGCGGCGCGGACGGCGTCCGGATCGCTGACCGGCGCGGCCGTCCACTGCAGACCCCAGCGCTCGGCCACCTTCGAGAACAGGCGGAACGTCCCGCCGTACGCATCGTTCGGGATGACCACGTGGTCGCCGGGCTGGCACACCGTACGCAACAGCGTGTCCTCGGCCGCGAGACCGCTGGCGAAGGCAAGCGCCCGGCGACCCGACTCGAGCGCCGCCAGACATTCGTGCAGTGCGTCTCGGGTCGGATTGGCGGTGCGGCTGTATTCGTACCCGAGGCGGGGGGCGCCGACCGCGTCCTGGGCGTACGTCGACGTCTGGAAGATCGGCGTCACCACCGCCCCGGTACGCGGATCAGGCTCCTGACCTGCATGGATGGCAAGTGTTTCGAAGCCGTGAGCGGCTGGGCTGTTCTCCACCGGCACAGCGTAGCGCCGACCGTTGCGCCACCACGGCCGATAAGGTCGGGAGCTGTGAACCCGTGTGTCTTCTCTGCCATCATCGCCGGCGACATACCCGCGAACATCGTCGCCGACACCCCGGATGGTGTCGCCTTCCTCGACAAGCGACCGGTGTTTCCGGGCCACACGCTCGTGGTGCCGCGCGAGCACATCGAGACACTCAGCGATCTGCCGGCCGCGTTGCTGCCGGGCTATTTCGCCCTGGTCCAGCGCATCGCCCGCGCCGTCGAAGTCGGGATGGAAGCCGACGGTACGTTCGTTGCCATCAACAACAAAGTCAGCCAGAGCGTGCCGCACCTACACACCCACGTCGTCCCGCGCCGGCGTAAGGACGGATTGCGTGGTTTCTTCTGGCCCCGCACGCCCTACCCGTCGGACGAAGCGGCGGCCGAGGTTGCCGCGCGGATCCGGGCCGCCGTGAGCGCATGAGCGGGCTAGCTCGACAGGTCAGCGACGTGAGCCGGGTACGCGGCGATTTCGTCCTGCGATCCGGGCGTACGGCGACGGAGTATTTCGACAAGTACCAGTTCGAGTCGGACCCGGCGCTGCTCGACACCATCGCCGGTCGGATGGCAGCCCTGGTGCCGCCGGGCACCGAGGTGCTCGCCGGCCTGGAGATGGGCGGGATCGCTGTGGTGACCGCGCTCGGTCGGCACACCGGTCTGCCGTGTGCGTTCGTACGCAAGCGGGCCAAGCCGTACGGCACCGCTCGGTTGGCCGAGGGGGCCGAGGTGTCGGGTCGAGCGGTGCTCGTGGTCGAGGATGTAGTCACGTCGGGCGGCCAGATCGTCATCTCGACCGGACACCTTCGTAAACTCGGGGCGAAGATCGACGCGGCGGTCTGTGTCATCGATCGCGAGGAAGGCGGCGTGACGGCCCTGGCCACGGCCGGGGTGGTTCTGCACGCGCTGTTTACGCGGGCCGACCTCGACGACGCCTAGCGCTGTCCCGTCGCCACTGGAAGACCTGGCCACGACGGGCACCGCCAACCGTCGGGTATCCGGGGGTTAGTGGATCATGTTAGCGGACGATTCGGCGCGAGCCGCAAGCCATGATCCACTGCGGTGGACGATTGGTGTCGCTGCAGTGGCATAGATCGTCCAGGACGGTGGATCATGATCAGGCCGGGACGTCCCGGTAAGAAGTCTTACGACGCTCGGTCGACGGCCGCCGACGGAACACGGCGCCGGCCACGATGGTTGAGTCAGACGCCGGGCTGAACAGCCCAGCCAAGTGACAGATCATGAGGGAGCGCACCGTGTTTCTGCGCCGTACCGCACCTGCTATGCCGACCGCCGACCAGGCGTTGCCGGGCCGGACGACCCCGCTGAACGTGCCACCGAAGCACGCCGTGCTCGGGACGCCGCAGCAGGGTCCGTGGCCGGCCGGATCAGAGATCGCCGTGTTCGGGATGGGCTGCTTCTGGGGCGCCGAGCGAATGTTCTGGCAGATCCCCGGCGTGTACTCGACCGCGGTCGGGTATGCCGGCGGCTTCACCGCCAATCCGACCTATGAGGAGACGTGCACCGGCATGACCGGGCACACCGAGGTCGTCCAGGTCGTCTACGACCCCGCCGTCGTGTCGTACGAGCAGTTGCTCAAGGTGTTCTGGGAGAACCACGACCCGACTCAGGGCAACCGTCAGGGCAACGACGTCGGCACGCAGTACCGCTCGGCAATCTTCACCACCTCGCCGTCGCAGGCGGCCACCGCCGAGACGTCGCGGGCCGCGTTCGCGCCGGTCGTCGAGAAGTCCGGGTACGGCGAGATCACCACCGAGATCGCGCCGCTCCGCGACTTCTACTACGCGGAGGGATACCACCAGCAGTATCTGCACAAGAACCCGGGCGGGTATTGCAACATCGGCCCCAACGGGATGAGTTGCCCGGTCGGTGTCGCGAAGGCCGACAGCGCCTGATCCGATCAAGAAGCGGGCTCGAGGCTCTGGCCTCGGGCCCGTTTTCGCGTCACTGGACCTGCTCGGTGCGACTGCCGCCGACGGGTCCGCCCGCCTTGATAACGTCAGGATCGTTATTGATCGGCCTTAACGTCACTGGCGTTCCCGACGTGCGGATCTTGCTGGATGCGCGCGCACGTCACACGACCTCCGGGACTGCCGGCGCCCAGGCGGACTACTCGTAGCAGTCCTCGTCGTCGAGCTGGATCGCAAGTTCGATCACGTGGCCGTTAGACACCGCGATCCGGTATTCGGTCGTCGTGCTCCCCGGCGCCGCGACATAGCCGACACCCTCGTCGCCCTGCAGACCACGCCACGAGTTGTAGGCCTGCTGGAGCGCGGCGAGCGTGCTGCCGACCTTGATGCCGGCGGGAGTGGTGATTCCGGGATACGCATAGATCGCCACGAGGCCGAGTGACGGCGAGAAGAACAGCGACGGCGCCCCGCCGCTCGGCGCCGCAAGCAGACGGCCGGTCGGGCAAGTCTCACCCGGCGCGAGTGACGCCGTACCGACCAGGTGCGTCGCCTGCGCCTCGGTCACCGTCATACCGAGCCTGAGGGCACCGAAACCACTCGACCCCAGGACCACGTTCGACAGCGTCGGCGGAGCCGTCGGGGTTCCGGGCGAGGTGATCGGCGGCAACAAGGACGGGACCGCCGGAGGCACGGCAATAGACGGCACGATCGGCAGCCCGGGCGCCGTCATCGTTGGGCCAAGCGATGGCACCTGTGTGGGCGTCCCCACGCTGATCGTGGGGCGCGCGCTGGCTATCGCCGTACCCGTGGATGGGCTGGAACAAGCGGCGCTGACGCCGGCGATTGCCGCCGTCACCACGGCGGTGATGGCGACCCGCACGACACGCACAGCGGACACCTCCGAGCCCTCGTCGCCCTCCGCGTCCCGTCCTCGCACAGACGGCAGCAGGATCGTAGCGACGGCCGCTAACGGGCGTCCAGACGTCGGGTACGGCGCCTAGGTCGTCCGGCGACTACCGCGCACGACGTAGGTGATCGGCGCGAGCACGATGAGGCAGACGCCGACGATCATGATGTCGTTGGCGTGCTTGATCGCTCCGTCGTGCAGGTGGGCGTACCCGAGCACGAACAGCACGATCCCGGCCAGAAAGATAAGGAAAAGCGCTGGTCCGAGGGCGCCGGACCGGCTGCGTGTAGTTCGCCTGCTGCGGCGGCGTTTCCATCCCGCCATGACATGAACCGCCCTTCCAGTAGCTACGTGACGGACGTTCATGTTGATGCCCAAGTGGGCTTGCGGTTACACCTGCGACGCGCGGCCAGACCGCCGAGCCGGAGCGCCGAGCGGGAGTGCCAAGCCGGCCCGAGCCCGGAGCGCCGAGCCCGAGCGCCGACTCGGATGCGTTGCCGATGGGAAGTTTCGGGCACCACAGACGACCCGCCGCGCGCCGTGGAAGACTACCGATCACGGTCGGATGGGACGTCGCTCGCGGTGATCGGCCGCCGGATATGTCGCGGGAGGGAACGTGAGCAGTCAGAGCGTGCTGCCCAGCCGTGCCCGGCCCGGTCCGGCTGCCCGCGTCAGCGTTCCGCTGCCCTACCTGCCGGCGACGCTGCGGCAATTCCTCGCCAACGAGGCCGGCGGCGCCGTGCTGCTGCTGGTCGCGGCCGTCGCCGCGCTCATTTGGGCCAACATCTCGAGCACTGGGTACGAGAATTTCTGGACCACGAGTACGACCCTGAGCGTGGGCGATTGGTCCTGGTCATTCGACGTCCGCGATTGGGTCAACGACGGCGCGATGGCGATTTTCTTTCTCGTCGTAGGGCTGGAGATCAGCCGCGAGGCGACCGTCGGAGATCTCCGTGACCTGCGCCGCGTGGCCGTGCCGGCATGTGGAGCGATCGGCGGACTCGTGCTGCCGGC
>DASQPR010000322.1:0-6484 GCA_035643815.1 Micromonosporaceae bacterium
CTCGCCCTTCGGATCCACGAATTGGACCGATGGGTCAAACGTGTGCGACGTCCAGCCATGCAGAAATGTCTCAACGGCGGCGGACGCCTCCGGCGTCTTCGGTTTGCTCGAGCAGGCGGTCACCATCCCGGCCGCGAGAACGACGACGATCCCGGCTGCCAGCCGCACCCCAACCCGCATCGATCGCGTCCTTCCCTACCTGGTGGATCGGCAGCGTCCTGGGACGGTCGGCGCCGAGACCGGTCGCGGCCAGCGTGGCATGAGCGAGCCGGCCGGGTCGTCGTTACGACCGCGGAAAAGGGTAGCTGCCGCCCGCGACAGTCATCCGTCCGCCGCGTCCCGCTTCCGCCCGCCAAGTGTCCGCCGCGCCAAGTGTCCGTCGCGCCAAGCGTCCACCGCGCCCAGGTCGGGCCGGCGGGCGACATCGGGCGGGCCGGGCGGCGCGTGCCACATCCGATTAGTCGCGTGACGAGACTAGTGTGAGGGTGAACGGGCCGAATGAGCCGTGCAGCGTCACAGAGGCGGCCAAGACCAGCCCAAAGGTGCGCTGTTCGGCCGGGTGCGCGCCGTCGCGGCGAGGACCTAGGCTGACGGGGTACGCGAGGCCGACAGCGCGGTTGGCCCGAGGGGAGTAGAAGCTCATGGAGCGGCGTCCGGCGACCGGTGTGGACGTGACCGAGGACGGTGTAGATCCATCACTTGACCGTCCGGGGAGTAGCCCCGACGCGTTGAGTTCGGGACCGTCGAGCCCGGGTGTATTTGGCTCGGCGGATGCGGTGCGCGACGCACCGGCTCGAAGCACCGATGCCATCGTCGCCACTGCGGCGCTCGAGGTCGGCGACGACAGCGTGATCGACACGCGGATGCCGGATGGGGCGAGTCTGACCGCCGAGGCCGTCCGGCTCGCCGGCGATGACCGCGACCTGGCGAGCCTCGTCGCGACGTATTGGCGATTCGCCCCGGACGAGGAGCTCGTCGATCTGAGTCCCGGTGCGATGCTGGCGGCCGTTCGGGCCCATCGCCGGCTCGCGGCCCAGCGCCTGCCGGGGGAGCTGAAGCTCGACATCGGTCCGGCCGCGGACGGCGAGACGACGATCATTCAGATCGTCGTCGACGACATGCCGTTTCTCGTGGACACGGTCAACGCCGCCCTCGGCGCACGGGGGCTTGACGTGCACCTGCTCGTACATCCGCTGATCGTGGTCAGCCGGGAGCCACTCGGCCGTCTTGTCGAGGTGCATCCGGACATCGAGTGCGACGATGCGCTGCCCAACCAGCTCGTAGAGAGTTGGATGCACATTGAGATCGACCGCATCCGCGACCTGACGCTCGCCGACGAGGTCCAGCGGGACCTGATCCGAGTTCTCACCGACGTGCGCGAGGCGGTCGAGGACTGGCCAAAGATGCGCGCCCGCGCTCTGGAGATCGCCGACGATCTGGCCAGCGCGGCGCTGCCGGTGCCCGATCGCGACATCGCCGACGGCGTCGAGTTGCTGCGTTGGCTCGCCGACGACCAGTTCACCTTCCTCGGCTACCGCGAATACAAGCTCGAGGAGAACGCGACCAGCGAGCCGGTGCTCGCCGCCGTCATGGGCACCGGCCTGGGCATCCTGCGTCAGGACCAGCCGGCGCCGCGGCTGCTGTCGTCACTGACTCCGGAGGCGTATGCAGCGGTCAAAGAGAAGCGACTGCTGGTCATCACGAAGGCCAACTCGCGATCGACCGTGCACCGCAACGCCTATCTCGACTACATCGGCATCAAGACGTTCGACGCGGATGGCAACGTCACCGGCGAGAAGCGCTTCCTCGGGCTGTTCGCCTCGGCCGCATATCTGCACTCCGTACGCGAGTTGCCGGTGGTCCGCCGGAAGGTGGCCGCGGTTGTCGAGCGCTCCGGCTTGTCGCTGCGTGGCCATTCCGGCAAGGATCTGATGACGATCCTGGAGAACTACCCGCGCGACGAGCTGTTCCAGATCCGCACCGACGAGCTGTACGAAATCGTGATGGGCGTGTTGCGGCTGGCCGGTCGGCGGCAGTTGCGGCTCTTCCTGCGTCGCGACTCGTACGGGCGATTCGTGTCCTGCCTGGTCTACCTGCCGCGCGATCGCTTCACCACGTCCAACCGCCTGGCCATCCAGGCGATCCTGCTGCGCGAGCTGAACGGTGTCGGGCTCGACTTCACCACCCGCCTGGGCGAGTCGTTGCTCGCGCGCATTTACTACATCGTCCGGATCGACCCCACCATGCCACCGGCCGAGATCGACGTCGACGCGATACAGGCGCAGCTGGTGGCGGCCACCCGCAACTGGGACGACGATTTCCGGCTGCTGCTCGAGCGCAAGCTCGGCGACGAACAGTCCAAGGACCTCTACCAGCGGTACGTCGACGCGCTGCCGGAGTCGTACAAGGACGTCCACTCGCCCGGCGAGGCGTGGATGGACATCGCGAAGATGGAGCTGCTCGAAGAGCCGCGCCAGCTCGAGATGCACGTCTACCGGCGGCGGACGGCCGAGGCCAGCGTACGTTTCAAGGTCTACCGGCACGGCGAGCCGATGATGCTGTCCACGGTGCTACCGGTGCTGCACTCGCTCGGCGTACGCGTGGCCGACGAGCGGCCGTACGAGGTTGTCCGGCCGGACGGCACCGTGCACATCTACGACTTCGGCCTCGTGCTGCCGGACGGGGCGCGGGACATCGACGAGGTACGGCCGCATCTGGAGAACGCGTTCGCGGCCACCTGGCGTGGCGAGGCCGAGACGGACGGGTTCAACGAACTCGTCGTGCGTGGCGGGCTGACGTGGCGACAAGCGGTGATCCTGCGCGCGTACGCGAAATATCTGCGCCAGGCCGGCACGGTGTTCGCGCAGGCGTCGATGGAGGCCGCGTTCATCGCATATCCCGAGATCGCCGAGCGGCTCGTCGCGCTGTTCGAGACGCGCTTCTCGCCGACCCTGGGGCTCAACGAGGACGATCGCGCGAAGCAGTGCGACGTGCACATCGAGCACATCCACCGGCAACTCGACGAGGTGGTGAGCCTCGACCAGGACCGGATCCTGCGTAGCTACCTGACGCTGATCCAGGCGACTCTGCGCACGTCCTACTACCAGCGGGGTTCGGAGGGCCGGCCGAAGACGTACGTAGCGCTGAAGCTGGACCCGAAGTCGGTGCCGGACCTGCCGGCACCCCGGCCGCAATACGAGATCTTCGTCTACTCGGCCCGATTCGAGGGCGTACACCTGCGCTTCGGCCCGGTCGCCCGCGGAGGACTGCGGTGGTCGGATCGCCGGGACGACTTCCGTACCGAGATTCTGGGTCTGGTCAAGGCGCAGATGGTCAAGAACGCGGTAATCGTGCCGGTCGGAGCGAAGGGCGGCTTCGTCCTGAAGAACGCCCCCAGTGCGGCCGATCGTGACGCGTTCCTGGCCGAGGGCGTGACCTGCTACAAACTGTTTATCTCGGCCTTGCTCGACGTGACCGACAACCTGGTCGGCGGCGCGATCGTGCCGCCACTCGACGTGGTGCGCCACGACGGCGACGATCCCTACCTCGTGGTCGCGGCGGACAAGGGCACCGCGACGTTCTCGGACATCGCCAACAGCATCTCGACCGCGTACGGCTTCTGGATGGGTGACGCGTTCGCGTCGGGTGGATCGGCCGGCTACGACCACAAGAAGATGGGTATCACCGCCAAGGGAGCGTGGGAGTCGGTCAAGCGCCACTTCCGCGACCTCGACCACGACACGCAAACCCAGGACTTCACGGTGGTCGGCGTCGGTGACATGTCGGGTGACGTGTTCGGCAACGGCATGTTGCTGTCCCGACACATCCGGCTCGTCGCCGCGTTCGACCACCGGCACATCTTCATCGATCCGACGCCCGACGCCGCAACGGCGTTCGCCGAGCGCGAGCGACTCTTCGCGTTGCCGCGATCCTCGTGGGCCGACTACGACAAGTCGCTGATCTCGGCCGGCGGCGGCGTGTGGCCGCGCACGGCGAAGTCCATTCCGCTCTCGGCCGAGGTGCGCGGCGCCCTCGGCATCACCAGCAGCGCTGCCTCGTTGTCGCCGGCCGAGCTGATGAAGGCGATCCTGCTCGCACCGGTCGATCTGTTGTGGAACGGCGGCATCGGGACGTACGTCAAGGCGGCCGACGAATCGAACGCGGACGTCGGCGACAAGGCCAACGACGCGATTCGGGTCAACGGTCGCCAACTGCGGGCGAAGGTGGTCGGTGAGGGCGGCAACCTCGGTCTGACGCAGCGCGGGCGGATCGAGTTCGCCCACGGCGGCGGCCGGATCTACACCGACTTCATCGACAACTCCGCCGGCGTGGACTGCTCCGACCACGAGGTGAACATCAAGATCCTGCTTGGTGACGCGATCACCGACGGCACGCTGTCGATGCCGGATCGCGACACGTTGCTGGCCGAAATGACCGACGAGGTCGGCGCGCTCGTCCTGCGCGACAACTACGAGCAGGCGGCCGCGTTGGGCAACGCACGCGCGCAGACCCGCTCGCTGCTGCCCGTACACCGCCGGCTCATCAGCGAGCTGGAGCGCACCGGCCGCCTGGATCGAGCGCTCGAAGCGATGCCGGGCGACGAGGAGCTGGCGATCCGTGCCGACGCTGGCCGAGGCCTCACCGCACCGGAGTTCGCCGTCCTCCTCGCGTACGTGAAGATCGATCTCGAGTACGAGATCGTCTCCTCGACGTTGCCGGATGACCCGTGGACGGCCGAGGTTCTCAGCGACTACTTCCCGACGCCGTTGCGGGACAAGTACGGCGACCGGATGGCCGGTCACGCGCTACGCCGGCAGATCATCACGACGCAGCTCGTGAACGAAGTGGTCAACCGGGGCGGCACGACGTTCGTGTTCCGGGCGATCGAGGAGACCGGTGCGACGGCCGCCGATGTGATCCGGGCGTACGTCATCGTCCGCGACGTGTTCGGCCTCGGTGATTTGTGGCAAGCGGTCGAGGATCTCGACACCGATCACGATGTGCCGACCGCCGCGCAGGTCGCGATCTACCTGGAGATCCGGCGGCTAATGGATCGCGCCGTCCGGTGGCTGCTGTCGAACCGGCGTGCGCCGCTCGACGTGCCGAACGAAATCCGTACGATCCGGCCTGGCGTCTCGCGACTGCTGCCGATGCTCGACCGGCTGTTCTGCGGCGCCGAGGCCGAAGCGCTGGCCGAACACGTCACGCACGTGGAGTCACTGGGCATCCCACCAGCGCTGGCGGAGTGGGCGACGAAGCTGTCGTACAGCTTCGGGCTGCTCGACATCGTCTCGGTCGCGTCCGCCACCGGTCACGGGCTGGTCGACGTCGCCGGCGTCTACTTCGGGCTGTCCGAGCGGTTCCACGTCGACGCGCTGCTGTCGAAGATCTCCGAGCTGCCGCGCGAGGATCGGTGGCAGACGCTCGCTCGCATGGCGTTGCGCTACGACCTCTACTCCGCGCTCGCCGCGCTCACCCGCGAAGTTCTGGCCTCCGCGCCCGACGTGGCCGAATCTGCCGAGCCCTCGAGCCCGCCGGCCGATCACGACGCGGACGTCTCGGCGGTCAAGGATGTTTCGACGGTCGTGGACGTGGCGGCGGTCCCGGACGTGTCGAGGGTCCCGGACATGTCGAGGGTCCCGGACTCGTCAGCGGTCGCGGCCGGCTTGCCAGCTGACAGCGGGTTCCCGGGCGACGGCGGCTTGCCGGGTGATGCGGTGTCCGATCAGGCACGGGCGCTCGCCAAGGTGCAGGCCTGGGAGGAGGCGAACGCGGCCGCGATCGCGAGGGCCCGCAACTCGATGGTCGACTTCGAGGAATCGCGGTCGGATCTCGCTGTGTTGTCGGTGATGTTGCGCCAGATCCGTACGCTCGCCAACACGGCAGCGGCCTAAACGATCTGGTGGCGATGGCGGTGCCGTTACGGCGGCGGCGCCAAGGCGGCCGCGCGGGATTCCAGGTAGCGCTGTTCCGGTGCGTTCAGCGTGCGTCGTGCCGCAGTCCGGTACGAATCGCGAGCGGCGGCCCGATTTCCCGCGAGGTCGAGCAGGTGTGCCCGTACGGCTTCGAGCCGGTGGTGTCGGGCCAGAGCCGGATCGCCCTCCGCCGCCGTCAATTGATCGAGGGCCGCATCCGGGCCGGAGACCATAGCGACCGCGACTATCCGGCTGAGCGTGACCATCGGCCCGGGCGCGACGGTGTCGAGCAGCTCGTAGAGGCCGAGGATCTGTCGCCAGTCGGTGTCGACCGCCCGCGCCGCCTCGTCGTGTACTGCAGCGATCGCGGCCTGCAACTGGTACGGGCCGACCGCGGCGGTCTGCAACGTTGCCGTGATGAGCTCGGTGCCCTCGGTGATGGCGTCGGTGTTCCAGCAGCTGCGATCCTGGTCGGCCAGCGGGATGAGCGCGCCGTCGGCACGGGTGCGCGCGGGGCGCCGCGCATCGACCAGGAGCATCAACGCGAGGAGTCCGGCTACCTCGCCGTC
>DASQPR010000323.1:0-2416 GCA_035643815.1 Micromonosporaceae bacterium
CGTCGGGCAGTATCAGCACGATCTGGCCGAAGCCAAGCTGTCCCGGTCGCTCGACGGCGTCGTCGAAGACTGCGTCAACGGCGTCGGCGTCGACCTGAACACGGCGTCGGTGCCACTGCTTACCCGCGTCTCGGGCGTCACCACGGGTCTGGCCGAGAACATCGTCTCGCATCGCGATGCCAACGGACCGTTCCGGTCCCGGCGGGCGCTGCTGGCCGTAGCGCGGTTGGGACCGAAGGCATTCGAGCAGTGCGCCGGCTTCTTGCGCATCGCTGGTGGCGACGATCCGCTCGACGCCAGCGCCGTTCACCCGGAGGCGTACCCGGTCGTACGCCGGATGGTCAAGGCGACCACGGGCAACATCACGACGTTGATCGGCAACGGATCGGCCCTGCGAGCGATTATGCCGACCGAGTTCGTCGACGACACGTTCGGTCTGCCGACCGTCACCGACATCATTCGCGAGCTGGAAAAGCCGGGCCGAGACCCGCGACCGGCGTTCCAGACGGCGGCGTTCACCGAAGGCGTCGAGAAGATCGGTGACCTCGTTCCCGGCATGGTGCTAGAGGGCCAGGTCACCAACGTGGCCGCGTTCGGTGCCTTCGTCGACGTCGGCGTGCACCAGGACGGTCTCGTACACGTGTCGGCCCTGTCGCGGACGTACGTGAAGGATCCCCGTGACGTCGTGAAGCCGGGCGACATCGTGCGGGTCAAGGTGCTCGACGTCGACGTACCGCGCAAGCGAATTTCGCTCACGTTACGACTCGACGACGACGCCGCGTCGATCGCCGCACCCAAGCGCGGCGGTGGACCGGCCCCGCGCTCGCAACGCGTTGAGCGGCCGGACGCGGGCGAGGGTCGTCGCCGTGGTGGCGACGGCGGTCGCGGCCGGGACAGCCGACGCGACGATGCACCGCTGGCCAATACCGCGCTCGGCGACGCCCTGCGCCGCGCTGGGCTCGATGGCTCGACCGATCTCGACGGCTCGACCGACAGGGAATCCGGGCGGCGGTAGGTCATTCCCGGGCACGTCGCGGCCTCGGCGGGCCGGTGGGATGATGGTCGACATGCCCGCTCGCGCATTGGCACCGACGACGTTCGATGGATTCGCCGACGATGCCTTCGAGTTCTACGAGGGTCTCGTCGCCGACAACTCGAAGGCCTACTGGACCGAGCACAAACACGTCTACGAGCGGCACGTACGAGCACCGATGCAGGCACTGCTCGACTCGCTCGCGCCGATCTTCGATGCCACGCCGGCCATGTTCCGGCCGTACCGGGACGTGCGGTTCAGCGCCGACAAATCACCGTATAAGACGGCGCAGGGCGGGTTCCTCGAACTCGCCCACGGTGTCGGCTACTGGATGCAACTCGATGCCGAGGGCGTCAGCGTCGGCGGCGGCTTCCACAGCCACGATAAGGGGCAGACCCAGCGCTTCCGCGCGGCGATCGATGACGAGACAACCGGTCGCCGGCTCGCCACCATCGTGGGCAAGCTGGTCAAGGGTGGGTACGCGCTGGGCGGCGATGCCGTCCGTACGCGGCCGCGGGGTGTGCCGGCCGACCACCCACGGCTCGACCTCATGCGCCACGAGAGTCTGACCGTCTCGCGGCGGATCGAGCCGACCGACTGCATGTCGGCGGACTTCACCTCCACTCTGGCCGGCCATTGGCGCACGATCAAGCCGTTGGTGACGTGGCTCGGCGACTACGCGCGACCAAGCTGACCTCTCCCTACACCCCCGCCGGGGTGCGACGGGCGGCCGTGGCGCATCGGCGAGGACGTAGAGTCGTAGACGTGACGGAGCACACGCACACGCACACGCACACCCACGCCGACGGTTCAGTGCACGAGGGCGGCCACGAGGCCTGTGCGATGGCCCACGGTGACGTGCCAGCCAACGTCGGCACCCGTACGCTCGTCGCGGTCTTCGCCAACCCGGTGTCGTCGTATCTCATGCACTTCGCGCGGGACGCGGGATTCCGTACGGTTCTCGTCGAGCCAGATCCGGCCAACGTAACCGACGAGGTCATCGCAAACGCCGACGGAGTGGCGAGCACCGTCGATCCGAGCTTTGCCGACGGCCACGCCGACATCGTCTTCTGCGATCACCACCGGCCCGAGCTGGGCGACGTGATGACCGACGCTCTCGCGTACCCGGCGCGGTGGATCGGCGTGATGGGCAACGCGCGCGAGGCCGGCCCCCATGTCGAGATGCTGCGCGATCGCGGCGTACCAGAGGATCTGATCGCGACCGTGCACCGGCCGATCGGCCTGAACATCGGCTCGAAGACGCCGGCCGAGATCGCGATCTCCACCCTGGCCGGACTCATCGCCGACCGGAACTCACGCCCAGGCGGCTTCGCCTTCCCGAGGCCACCGGACACCGAGCGCTGACCGCCGGCTAGGCAGGTG
>DASQPR010000324.1:0-5222 GCA_035643815.1 Micromonosporaceae bacterium
CCACCGCCGATGGCAACCAGGACGACCTCCACGTCCGGCTGGTCCGTGACGATTTCGAGCCCCACCGTGCCTTGACCGGCGATCACGTTCCGGTCATTAAACGGCGGAACGAGCGACATGCCGCGACGCTCGGCGATCTCCTTCGTAACAGTGTCGCGGTCGTCCGGATCGACGAGCACGATCTCCGCTCCGAGCGCCTCCACCGCCGCGATCTTCACCGGCGGCGTGATCTTCGGCATCACGACAGCGGCCGGCACGCCGAACTCACGCGCGGCGTACGCGATGGCCCGGCCATGGTTGCCGGACGAGTGGGTGACAATCCCGCGTTCACGGACATCGGCCGGTAGGCACGAGATTGCGAAATAGGCACCACGGAGTTTGAAGGCGCCGATCGGCTGAAGGCTCTCCGGCTTCACCCACAGGCTCGAACCGCTTCCGGTGCGGTCGGCCCAGGAGCATGGAATGAGCGGCGTGTGGACGGCGACGCCGTCGAGGACGGCGGCAGCGGCACGAATATCGGCAAGCGAGACGAGTTCCATGTCGCCATCGTGCCCGACGCGGCGGAAGCCGGTCGCGGGCCAACCCGGGGAATGTGGCCACTTTCGACCGTTTCAAGCCAGACAATGAGTTGAGTTTCACCTGGTGAGGGGGCGTCATGACGGGATCGGAGCCACCGGAGCGCGATCCGGTGCGCCCACCCGAGCCGCCCGAGCCATCGGCACCTTCCCCCTGGTCGCCGGAGCCGCCCGCGCCGTCGGCGCCGCCCGGCTGGCCGACGGTACGGCCCGATCAACCGCCACAACCTTCCCCTTGGGCACCACCGTCCGGACCGGGCGGGCCACCGACGCCGCCGCCCCCACCGTTTGTCCCCGGAACACCGCAACCTGTGCCGCAGCCACGCGGACATCGCACCCTGTGGATAGTCCTCGCCGCGTGCACCGCGGCCGTGATCGTGATCGGCGGTGCGACCGTTGGTGTCATCGCGGCCACACACGCGCTAGGCCATTCCAACAAGCCGACCACGGCCGCGGTCGGACAGCCGGGTCGCGACGGATCGCTTCAGTTCACCGCAGAGAAGGTCACGTGCGGCGTCGACCAGGTCGGACCGCCGGACGACTACGTCACGCCGACCGGCCAGTTCTGCGTCGTCGAACTCAAGATCCGCAACGTCGGCACCGGTCCGGCCATCTTCACCGATGCGTTGCAGGAGGCGTACGCGCCGAACGGCAACCGCTTCAGCACGGACAGCGAAGCGATCCTCTATGCCAACCCGGATCCGACGATCTTTCTCACCGACATCAATCCCGGCATCGCGCTCACCGCCGACATCGTCTACGACATCCCGATCGGCGAACGCATCGCCCGGCTGAAGTTGCACAGCAACCCGGACACGCATGGTGTCGTGATCAACGTGCACTGACGGCGTACGTACCTAGCCGGTGATCACGATCCTGTGCCGTACCCCGGATTCGGCTACGCTGGCTCCCCACAGGGGAGGGGTGATCGATGACGACGCTGCCGAACGCCGCCACCGAAACCGGCGAACCGCAGGTGTTCCGCCGCCGGTCCACGGTGATCGCCGGGCTGGTCATCGCGGTCCTGCTTGTCGTGTTGTCGACGCTGCTCACCATCGACGAGTGGAGTCACGGCTTCTTCGCCGCGATCGCCGGCCCGGTCGCCGGGCTGACGCTCGCGCTGTTCGCGCTGCTGCTAAGCGCGTGGCCGCACGTCATCGTGCGCGATGAATACCTCGAACCACACAACTCATACTTCTGGTACGAGGTGCCGTATCCGGCCATTGCCGAGATCGGTCCGATCCGGATGGGCCTGGTTGTGCGTACGCACGACCGCAAGATGATCCCTCTGACCGGATATGCCAGCGGCGCCGCCGGGCGGTTGTTCCGTCACCGAAGTGCCGCCGATGCCGTGATCAACGCCGTCGAAGCGAAAATGGCCCGGCGCAAGCGCCCCGGCGACGAGGACGCGCAGATCGTCCGGCACACCGAGACACGCAACCTGTCGGCCATGCTCGGCGCCGTTGTCCTCACCGCCGTCGTGATCGTCCTGGCCATCCAGACGTACCACTGACGTCGAGCAGCCGGCCGAATCAGAGTTGGATCAGGCCGGCATCGGTCGGGCGGAAGCCGCACGCGTCGAAGTAGAACGACCGCAGGTGCGGTTCGAAGTCCACGTGCAGCCATTCGCAGCCGGCGGCGCGAGCGTTATCGGTCGCGACCGCGACGAGCCGCGTGCCGACGCCCTGGCGAGCAACGTCCGCCACGACCACCGTGTCGAGGATGAACGCGTGTACGCCGCCGTCCCACGCCACGTTGACGAAGCCGACAAGTCGACCGTCCTCGCGGGCGCACACCCAGCCGAGGCTGTATCGGTTGACCGGCGTCCACCAATCGTTGGCCGCGTTCGCCGGGCGCTCGAAGCCGGCCGCGTGCAACGGCTCGACCTCGGCGTTGGTGAACTCGCCACGCCACACGTACTCGATCGTCATGCCGCCTCGATCGTCATCGTTCGCTCGCTCCTGTATGTCGGCCGTGTTCGTCGGCTCGGCCGCAACGCGCCATGATCCGTGATCTTGCAGCGCCAGGCGCCTGATCTTGAACCGGATAGGTCGCTCCCGCTGCAAGGTCACGGATCTTGGGCGGCCCGGGCGGGACCACCGCGACCCCAGACCAGCCGTGCTAGGACCGCGATGTCAACGCGGTGAGCTGGGCGTTGATCCGTTCGAGCTCCGCATCGGCGGCGGCTGCCCGCTCGCGGATCTTCGTCACGACGGCCTCCGGCGCCTTGGCCAGAAAGTCGGCGTTGGCCAGCTTGGCCGCCGTCTGCACGCGTTCCTTATCGGCCGCGGCGAGATCGCGACCGAGCCGCGCCACTTCGGCCGCGACGTCGAGCGTGCCGGACAGGTCCAGCTCGACCGTCACACCGTTGGCGATGCCAAGAGTCGCGGTCGCGACGAACCCATCGGCCGGCTGCTCCAAGCGCGCGAGCATCCGGATCGCCGGCTCGTGAGCGGCGACGCCGGCCGCGTCCAGCCCGGTTACTCGGGCCGGCACCCGCTGGCTCGGCCGCAGACCCTGGTCGCTGCGGAAGCGTCGGACCTCGGTCACAACCGCCTGCAGCGACGCGATCTCCGCTTCGGCCAGCACATCGCGTCGTGTCGGCCGAGCCTGCGGCCACGTCGCGATCACCAGCGATTCACCGTCGGTCAGGGTCGTCCACAGCTTTTCCGTGACAAAGGGTACGAACGGGTGCAGCAGCCGTAGCGTCACGTCGAGCACCTCGCCCAGTACGCGGCGCGTGGTCGCCGCTCGACCGGCGTCATCGCCACCCAGCGCGACCTTGGCGAGCTCGAGATACCAGTCGCAGAACTCGTCCCAGACGAAGTGGTAAAGGGTCGCGGTCGCCTTCGCGAACTCGTACGCGGCGAGATATCGATCGACCTCCTCGGTCACCTCGTCGAGTCGGGAGACGATCCATCGATCGACGGGGTCGAGGTCGCCGGGCAGCTCACCCTCGACCGTCGCACCGTTCAGCATCGCGAAGCGGGTCGCGTTCCACAGCTTGTTGCAGAAGTTGCGGGCGGCAGCGACCCACTCCTCATTCGCGGGCTGATCGAGGCCCGGGTTGTTGCCGCGAGCCAGCGAGAAGCGCAGCGCATCCGAACCGTACGTTTCGATCCAGTCCAACGGGTCGACCGTGTTGCCGCGGGACTTGCTCATCTTCTTGCCGTACTTGTCCCGGACGAGGCCGTGCAGCAGCACCGTACGGAACGGGACTTCGCCGTCCATCGCGAAGATTCCGAGCATCATCATCCGGACCACCCAGAAGAACAGGATGTCGTAGCCGGTGATGAGCAGCGACGTCGGATAGAACTTGGCCAGGTCCGCGGTGCGCTCGGGCCAGCCCATCGTCGAGAACGGCCACAGGCCCGACGAGAACCACGTGTCCAGGACGTCGGGGTCCTGAGTCCAGCCGTCCCCGCTCGGCGGCTGTTCGTTGAGTCCGACGCACACCATCTCGCCGTCCGGGCCGTACCAGACCGGAATCCGGTGGCCCCACCACAGTTGGCGGCTGATGCACCAGTCGTGCATGTTGTCGACCCAGTCGAAGAAGCGTGGCTTCAACGCGGGCGGCTCGATCGCGACCCGACCGTCGCGTACGGCGTCGCCGGCTGCCTGGGCGAGCTTCTCGACCCGGACGAACCACTGCAGCGACAGGCGCGGCTCGATCACCGTGTCGCAACGCGAGCAGTGACCGACCGAGTGCACGTACGGCCGCTTTTCGGCGACGATGCGCCCCTGCGCCCGCAACGCCTCGGTGACGGCCCCGCGGGCCTCCTCCCGAGTCATCCCCCGGAACGGGCCATCGGCGGTGATGCGGGCTCGCTCATCCATGATGTTGACCATCGGCAACGAGTGTCGCTGGCCGATCTCGAAGTCGTTCGGGTCGTGCGCCGGCGTGACCTTGACCGCGCCCGTGCCGAATTCCGGATCGACGTGCGCATCGGCGACGATGGGAATCATCCGGCCGACGAGCGGCAGCTCGATGCGCGTGCCGATCAGATGCTGGTAACGCGGATCGTCCGGGTGCACCGCGATTCCCGTGTCGCCGAGCATCGTCTCGACGCGGGTCGTCGCCACGACAACGGAGTCGTCGCCGTCGCCGTACCGGATCGAGACGAGTTCGCCTTCGTCCTCGGCGTGATCGACCTCGATGTCGGACAGTGCGGTGTGATCCGTCGGGCACCAGTTCGTGATGCGCTCGGCCCGATAGATCAAACCGTCGTCGTACAGGCGCTTGAAGATCGTCTGTACGGCCCTCGACAGGCCCTCGTCCATCGTGAAGCGCTCGCGTGACCAGTCGACGCCGACACCGAGCCGGCGCATCTGGCCGAGGATCTTCCCGCCGTACTCCTCTTTCCACTGCCATACCCGCGCAATGAATTCGTCCCGGCCGAGATCCTGACGCGTCTTGCCCTCGGTCGCGGCCAGATGCTTCTCGACCAGCACCTGCGTGGCGATACCGGCATGATCCATGCCCGGCAGCCACAGCACCTCATCGCCCAGCATCCGCCGGCGCCGCAGTAGCGCGTCCATCAACGTCTGCTCCAGCGCGTGGCCGAGGTGCAGCGACCCGGTCACGTTCGGCGGTGGGAGGACGAGACTGAACGGTGGCTTATCGCTCGTGACGTCCGCCGTGAAATA
>DASQPR010000325.1:0-6809 GCA_035643815.1 Micromonosporaceae bacterium
CACGCGTTCTTGGACGACGTGGTTGACGTACGGGTGCTCATTGCCGTTCTCGCCGCGGCGCTCGGCATCCACGAGGCTGGCCTCACGTACCAGGAGATGGGTCCGGTCGAGACGGCGACCGACGACTGGCCGCCAACGGCGCACCCGGCCGAGCACGCGACGGCGACCGGCCGACCGCCGACGCCGGCCGAGTTCGCCTGGCACGCGCCGCTCGTCATCGCCGATCTACTCGCGGCCAGCGACCGGCGGATCGGCCCCTACCTCGACGCGGCGTTCGCCGATCTCGCCACCGGCGCGGCGATGGACCTGCCCTAGGACTGTGGCCCGCCCATCCGGCGCGACGGCCGATTCGGTCAACGCTCGGCGTCGAATGCCTTCACGAGTCGTTTCGGCGCGATCTGCCGCCATGAGTCGACGATCAGGGCCTCCAGATCCGCCTTTGCGACTCGGCGCAGGTTGACCGACACCCAACCGAACCGGCCGACGTACGCCGCCGACTTGTACGTTTCCGGATCCATCGCGATGAGTTCGGCCTGATCGTCCTTCGTGCACTTCAGCGACACCCACACGGAGTCCGGGTTGCCCATCACGAAGATCTTGTTGTTCACCCGCAGCGTGGGCTCGTCCTCCCAGGTGGGCACCTCCGTCGTTGCCGGCAGATCAAGTGCCATCGCGCGCATCTGCGCGTACGTCACCGGCATCGCGGGTCACCTCCGGACATCGCGGGCCATCTGCGGGCATCGCTGGCCATCTCCGGGCCTGGTCCTCACTTCGTCGACAGAGGCACGAATGGCGGCTTCACGACGGTCATCGTGGAGCGGCGGCCGCGTACGTCCACCTCGACGTCGTCGTTCGGCCCGAGGCCGGCGTCGGTGTCGAGCAGCGCCAAGGCGATGCCGATCCGGCGCGTCGGCGAGAACGTACCGCTGGTGATCTCGCCGACCGGCTCGTCGGTCCCGGGGCGCAGCACCGTCATGTGCGCACGGGGGATGCCGCGATCCGTCGCCGCGAGACCCCACAGCCTCCGGCGCGGCCCGGCGCCACGCTCGGCCGTCATCTTCTCGCGGCCCCAGAACGCCGGCTTCTTCCAACCGACCGCCCAGCCCGATCCGGCCTGCACGGGCGAGATGTCGAGGGACAGATCCTGTCCGTGCAACGGATACCCGGCCTCGGTGCGCAGGGTGTCGCGCGCCGCAAGGCCAGCCGGACGGATGCCGGAAGTTTCGCCGGCGGCCAGGATCGCGTCCCAGGCTGCTACGGCCGACTCGGCCGGAATGACCAGTTCGTAGCCGTGCTCGCCGGTGTATCCGGTGCGACACACGATGACATCGGCGCGGGTGAACGGCGCCACCGCGAAACTCATGTACGGATGTCCCGACGGCAGCCCGACCGCGGCGAGCACGTCGGCCGACCGCGGTCCCTGTACGGCGAGGATCGCGTAGTCGTGGTGCCGGTTGGTGACCGTGACGCCGTCCGGTGCTGCGGCCGCGAGCCGCCGAACCACTTCGGCCGTGTTGGCCGCGTTCGGCACGAGGAAAACGAAGTCGTCGGCGAACCGGTACGCGATGAGGTCGTCCACCACGCCACCGGTCGCGTCGTCGCCGCACATCGTGTACTGCGCCTGACCGGCCACGATGCGCTCCAGGTCATTCGTCAGGCACGCGTTGACGAACGCGGCCGCGCCCGGTCCCCGTACGTCGGCCTTGCCCAGGTGCGACACGTCGAACACCCCGACGGCTTCGCGTACGGCGGTGTGCTCTTTGATCACGCCACCGCCGGCGTACTCGAGTGGCATGTCCCAACCGGCAAATCCGGCGAATTTAGCGCCAAGCCCGACATGCCGGTCGTGCAGCGGCGATCGGAGTGGCGCCGAAGACGGCGAATGCGGCGGTGCATCGGTCATGGGTGGCAACCTATCGCGTCAGGGTACGGTCGCTAGCATCGGCGGGAGTTCCATCGCCTGGCCGTTGCCCTTTCGGCGAGATTCTCGTCGGACACGCTTCACCGAGCAGCAACACCGAACATCGAGCAGCAACACCAGTCACCGAGCAGCAAGACCAAACATCGAGCAGCAACACCGGAGGAGATCGCGCGTGACCACGCCTGCCCGTTCCGACCACGATGCCGCCGCGCCGACGAGCGCCCTACGCCTCGTCGATACCGACCCGGCGGAGCTGTCCGTCGACGCGGTCGTCGTCGGCGTCTACAGCCAGGACGCCGCGGCGCCGAACCCGCTTCTGCTCGCGGCCGGTTCGGAGAGCGTCGCCGTCGCGTTCGACGGCAAGCTCACCGACACGCTCGGTCTGCTCGGCGCGAGCGGCTCGGCCGGCGAGGTGACGAAGGTCGCGACGCTCGGCACGGTGACGGCGCCGCTGGTCGTCGCGGTGGGGCTCGGCCCCGAACCGGCCGGCGCGATGCCGACGACCGAGACACTGCGCCGAGCGGCCGCGGTCGCGGTCCGCGCGCTCGCCGGATCCGCGAGTGTCGTGCTCGCGCTGCCCGTGGACGAGGGCTCGACGGGATCCGCCGACGGCGCCGACCACGACGCGCTGCGCGGCATCTGCGAGGGTGCGCTGTTGGGCGCGTACCGGTTCGCCGGTTACAAGTCGACACCGGTCCCGCCGCGCCGGACGCCGGTTGCCGACATCGCCGTACACGTGGCCGACGCCGCCGAGCCGGGAGCCGTCACCGAGATCGACCGGGCGCTCGTGGTCGCCGCGGCCGTAGCCCGCACGCGCGACTGGGTGAATACGCCGGCCAACAACCTGCGACCGCCGGCCTTCGCCGAACAGGCCGCCGCCGCGGCGCGGGCGGTCGGCCTGGACGTCGAGGTCCTCGACGAAAAGCAACTGCGAGACGGTGGGTACGGCGGCATCACCGCCGTCGGACAGGGCTCCGAGGCACCGCCCCGACTCGTCCGCATGGTCTACACGCCAACCGACGCCGGGGAATCCACCAAGCGCGTCGCGCTGATCGGCAAGGGCATCACGTTCGACAGCGGCGGCGTGTCCATCAAGCCGGCCCAGGGCATGTGGGAGATGAAGTCCGACATGGCCGGTGCGGCCGCGGTGGTCTCGACGATGATCGCGGTCGCCGAGCTGAAGCCGTCGGTGTCGGTCGTTGGCTACGCCCCGATGGCGGAGAACATGGTGTCCGGCTCGGCGTACCGGCCCGGCGACGTCGTCTCCATGTACAACGGCAAGCGGGTCGAGGTGCTCAACACCGACGCCGAGGGCCGGATGGTGCTGGGCGACGCGATCGCGCGCGCGTGCGAGGACGAGCCTGACTATCTGTTCGAGACATCGACACTCACCGGTGGCCAGGTCATCGCACTCGGCAAGCGGGTCGCCGGCGTGATGGGCACGGTCGAGCTGTGCGAACGCGTACGCGTCGCCGGCGAGCGGGTCGGGGAGCCGGCGTGGCCGATGCCGCTGCCCGACGACGTACGCAAGGGCATGGAGTCCGACGTCGCGGACATCACCCAGGTCAACTCCGGCATGGATCGTGCCGGCCACATGTTGCAGGGCGGCGTGTTCCTCTCCGCGTTCGTGGCCGACGGCGTGCCGTGGGCGCACATCGACGTCGCGGGTCCGGCCTATCACTCCGGTGAGCCGACCGGCTACTGGAGCAAGGGCGGGACGGGTGTCCCCGTCCGTACGTTCCTCGAGTTGATCGACTCGGTCGCCGCGACGGGCTGAGCAGCACTTTCTCGGCCGGTCCACCGAGCGTGGACCGGCCGAACCGCATCGATCGATCGATGGATCGACGCGTCGCTCACGTTGCTCTGTGAGCCACCTGTGGCTTACGGTCTCGCGGTACGCCCGCCGCGCCCCCAGAGCGGAGACCGCACGAATGCATTCCGGATCGACCGAAACCACCCATGCCGCACACCATCGTTCCGCCGTTGTCGCACGGCCCGCGGGCAACGAGACACACTCGGCAACGCACGCTGCGCCGCCCGATGGTGTGACAACGGATCGGGTGGCCGCCGATGCGGCGCGGACGACGACACGGTCACCGGCGCGGCACCCGCGCGTCGCGATCCTCGACGGCCTGCGTCTCGTCGCCGCTCTCATGGTGGTCTCGTATCACTACATCGCCCGCGGCGACGCATGGACCGCGGCGAGTCCGCACGGATTTCCCCACGTCATCTACGTCGCCGCCCGATTCGGCTTCTTCGGCGTCGAGCTGTTCTTCCTGATCAGCGGATTCGTCATCTGCATGAGCGGGATGGGCCGGTCGCTCGGCCAGTTCTTCGTCGCGCGTGTGGTGCGGCTCTACCCGGCGTATTGGTTCGCGGTGCTCGCGACGGCTGTCGTGGTCACACTGTGGCCGACAATCAATCGCCCGCTGGCGCACACCGACGTCGTCACCAACCTCACCATGCTGCAGATTCCACTGCACACGCCGAGTGTCGACGGGGTCTACTGGACACTCTGGGTCGAGCTGCGTTTCTACCTACTGTTCGCGCTCGTCGTCTTTTTCGGCGTGACGTATAGGCGGGTCGTCGCGTTCTGCGCATTGTGGACGGTGGCGTCGGTGGCCACGATCGCGGTGGGCGGCCCACTTCTGGACAACGGTCAGTCCAGCACCCTCCTTCAGCTCGCGATCGTGCCGCAGTATTCGCCGTACTTCATCGCCGGTATGGCCTTCTTCCTGATGCACCGCTTCCGGCCGGATCCATTGTTGTGGGGCATCGTCGGCATCCAACTCATGCTCGCGATCCACCACTTGCGCGTCGACCCGATGATCATGCACAAGTTCAGCGGCACCGCGGCGTCGGTCGAGCCGATCGTCGTCGTGTTCTTTTTCGCCGTCATGGCGCTCGTGGCGCTCCACAAGCTAACCGTTGGTTGGCGTTGGCTTACCGTGGCCGGCACGCTGACCTATCCGCTGTATCTGTTGCACCAACACATCGGGTGGATCCTGATCGACAAGTTGCAGCATGAGGTCCCGGCGCCGGTCGTTGTCGTCGCCGTGGTCGCGTTCATGCTGATCGCGGCGTGGCTCGTGCACCGCCTCATCGAGAGGCCGCTCGCGGCCCGGATGCGCCGCCTGTTGGTGCCGGCGATCGGGCGCCTGCGGCCGCCGCGCGCGCCGATGGTGCGGCTGCCGGTTCAGCTGGCGCCGCGGCCACGGCCGCCGATGGCCCCGCCCGGCAATGCCGGAGCGGAATCTCGCGCCGGGTCGGCCACGACCCAACGGGCGACTTGGTCCGACGCTTGATCCCCGGACCCCCTTGATCGGCTCGCCGCTCCGGTTGATGGGCTCGCGGCGGCCGCTCAGCTAGCGGTGCGCTTCTGGCGTGCGTTGTAGTCGCGCATCCGCTGCGGGTAGCCCACGAGAGCGACCTCGTAGAACGGGACATTCAGGCTGCGCGCCCACCGGCGCGCGGCATCCGGGCTCGGCACGCGGCGCCGCGTCCAGGCACCATCGTGTGCAATGAGCATGAGCGTGGTCTGCGTCATCATCGTCCGCGGTTCGAGATAGGCCTCGACACCCTGCCGCGTCTGGACAAAACGCTCGAGATCGTCCATGTCGCCACGATGCGCGTCGCGGTCGATCGTCGGACCCTGCGACTTGGCGCCCCGTCGGAACCACGCCACCGTACCCAGCCTCCTTGCCACCCGGCCGCTCGCGAACCGGACCATGCGGACCCGGCACTCCATCACGACATATTGGTTACGCGCGATATCGGGTACGCGCGGCAAGGGTACGTCAGCGCCCGTTCGGCGCGCCGCCCCGAACGGGCGAGGCGAGCGGTGAACCCGGCGAGCCGAGCGGGGAACCCGGCAAGCGGCCGACGGGCAGTCGGCGGCCGGGCGTAGAGCCGGCGGAGGGGGTGTCGTTGCGCACCTCGCGTCGCCGCGTCCGCCGCCGAGTGACAAGATGGCTGGGGGCATCCGGAGCACCCCACCGGCGTCGCCCTCGAAACGCCCGGCGACACCCTCTCCGGGCGCCGTCGCGGCATCGTAGGAGATTTCGTGAGCGAGTTTGACGTCGTAATTCTCGGTGGCGGCAGCGGCGGTTACGCGACCGCGCTGCGAGCCGCACAGCTCAACCTGTCGGTGGCATTGATCGAGAAGGACAAGCTCGGCGGCACGTGTCTGCACCGCGGCTGCATTCCCACGAAGGCGCTTCTGCACGCCGGCGAAGTCGCCGATCAGACGCGCGAATCCGAACAGTTCGGTATCAAGGCCGAACTCGTCGGCGTCGACATGAAGGGCGTCAACGCGTATAAGGACGGCGTCGTCGACCGGCTGTACAAGGGGCTGCAAGGTCTGATCAAAGCGGCCAAGGTCACCTACGTCGAGGGCGAGGGACGGCTCGTCGCTCGCAACACCGTCGAGGTCGCGGGTGAGCGCATCGTCGGCAAGAACGTCGTCCTGGCCACCGGCTCCTACGTGAAGACACT
This sequence comes from Micromonosporaceae bacterium, assembly GCA_035643815.1. Classification (GTDB taxonomy): domain Bacteria; phylum Actinomycetota; class Actinomycetes; order Mycobacteriales; family Micromonosporaceae; genus DASQPR01. Next base: position 6,416 of record DASQPR010000325.1, read on the forward strand.
GCCCGGCCTCGACATCGACGGCACGAAGGTGATCAGCTCCGAGCACGCGCTGCTGCTGGACGCCTTGCCGGCGTCGGCGATCATCCTGGGCGGCGGTGTGATCGGCAGCGAGTTTGCGAGCGCGTGGAAGTCGCTTGGGGTCGACGTGACCATCGTCGAGGCACTGCCGCATCTCGTGGCGCTCGAGGATGAGGATTGTTCGAAGCAGGTCGAGCGCGCGTTCCGCAAGCGCGGCATCAACTTCAAGCTGGGCAAGCCGTTCGAGAGTGTACAGACGACCGAGACCGGCGTCCGCGTCACTGTCGGCGGTGGCGAAACCCTCGACGCCGATGTCCTGCTGGTCGCCGTCGGCCGCGGTCCGACCACCGCGAATCTCGGGTACGAGGAGCAGGGC
>DASQPR010000326.1:0-9225 GCA_035643815.1 Micromonosporaceae bacterium
TGATCTCCAATCCCGCGATCGAGATCACCTGGCCATCGATGAGTTCGGCGACGTCGTCCGGCTCGGTGTAAGTGAGACGGCCACCGAAAAGCTGGGTGAGGTCGGCCGACAGGCCCTTGACCGGGTCGGCCAGCATCTCGAGATCGCCCGGGTGGACGTACGCGGTGATGCCGCGCGCCTTGCATACGGGAGCGACCGAGAAGGTGTGATCGAGGTGACCGTGTGTGAGCAGGACGGCCGCCGGTTGCAGGCGGTGCTTCGCGAGTAGTTGGTCGAGTTGGCGCTCGACTCCGATACCGGGATCGATCACGACACACTGCTCCCCCGGTGCCGTGGCCACGACGTAGCAGTTCGTGCCGAACGCTTCCGCCGGAAACCCGGTGACCAGCACGTCTAACCCCTCTCAACTGCGCAAACGCGGTATCACGCCGATCCTTCGCGCTCGGCCGGGCGTACGGCGGCAGGGTAGTGCCGACGACGGTCGGGCGATTTGGCACCGCATGCGACACCACGAGCGTAGCCGTCCGGGGTGTACGGGTGGTCGATGCGCCATCCCGCCAGGCATTATCGCGTTTCTGGGTCACAGTTCGTGACCGCGCACATCAATTCTCCAGGCAGTGCCCGTACACTCTGGCGAGTTGTGTCCTGGGCCACCCCCGGCGCAGGACCCCGAAATGTGATCACTTTTGAGCAATCTCGCCGCTCACAACGATCGCACGGTGGTGGAAAGGTAACAGCACGTGGCTTCCAGGGAACGCGAGCGGATGCTCGCCCGGGCCAAGCTCGAACGGCAGCAGGCCCGGCGCGCCGGCCGCCTTCGCAAGCGCCGCCAGCGCCAGGCCCAGACCGCCGCGGGCGTCGCGGTCCTGGTGATCGCGGTGGGCGTGTTCTTCGCCACCGGTGGTTGGAGTGCGCTGTTCGGCAAGAGCAAGTCGACTAACACCGCCGCCGACTCGGCGACCACGTGTGTCTGGGCGCCCAGCTCGGCGGCGGCCTCGGCGAGTGCGAGCCCGGCGAGTGTCGGGACGCCGCCGACCTCCGGTGTGCCGACCACCGGCACCGACAAGATGACGATCGCAACGAGCGCAGGCACGGTCACCGCCTCGCTGGACCGGGAAGCCGCGCCGTGCACAGTGGCGAATTTCGACTACCTAGCCAGCCAGAACTTCTTCGACAACACGACGTGCAACCGGGTGACCAACGGCAACAGCTCGTTCTTCCTGCTCTGCGGCGACCCGACGCCCAACGATCCGAACGGCGGACCGGGCTACACGTACGACGACGAGAACCCGCCGCTCGGCTTCTCCGCGCCGCCCGGCGCGAGCCCGGATCCGAGCGCGAGTGCCGGCGCCCCGCCAAGCCAGGTCGTGTACCCGGCAGGAACGGTCGCCGTCTGGAACCAGGAGTCCAACGCTAACGGCAGCCAGTTCATCATCGTTTATAAAGATTCCACGCTGCCGCCGAACTACTCAGTCTTCGGCCAGGTCACCGGCGGTCTCGACGTGGTTGGCAAGATCGGTACGACGGGCGTCAAGGACGGCAGCCACGACGGCACGCCGAAGACTCCGGTCACCATCACCACGATGACCGTGGATCCGGTCGTGGCGAGCCCTTCGGCCGCGCCGAGCGCGTCCGGCGGAGCACCGGGGTCCCCGGAGCCCTCTCCGTCATCGTCCCAGTCTTGATCCCCTGCCCCCGCTAGCAGATGCGCCTCGCGGCGCCTCAGGCATCGGCTAGCCGTACCAAGGAGAACCACCGTGACGAACCTCAAGGACCGCCAGCGCGCGGCGGCGCGAGCCCGACTCGAGCGTGAGATGGCGGCCCGCCAGGAGAACGCGGCCCACCGCCGGCGACGCCGCAACGGCATCCTCGGCGGCATCGGCGTGCTCGCCGTGATCGGCGTCGTCGTCGGGATCGTCGTTTCCATGACCGGTGGCACGCCGGCCAAGACGCCGGCCGCCGCGGCCAGCCAGGCCGCGGCGAAGTGCACGTGGACGACGAACCCGGCGCTCAAGGGCGACGCGCAGAACCCGGTCGACAAGGAACTCGTCAACACCGGACCGCCGCCGCTTTCCACCGTGCCGCACAACGGAACGCAGCAAATGACGTTGGACACGAGCCAGGGCAAGATCGTGATCACCCTGGACGTGTCGAAGGCGCCGTGTTCGGCCGAGAGCATGTCGTTCCTGGCCGGCAAGAAGTTCTTCGACAACACCAAGTGCCACCGGCTCACCACCTCGGGCATCTACGTGCTGCAGTGTGGCGACCCGAGCGGCACCGGCACGGGCGGGCCGTCCTACACGTACGCCTCGGAGAACCTGCCGACCGACCAGCAGCCGAATTACCCGGCCGGCGTCGTCGCGATGGCCAACCCCGGCAACAAGGATCTGAACGGCAGCCAGTTCTTCATCGTCTACCAAGACACACCGGAGACGGCCGATGAGACCGGTGCGCTGCAGTCCAACCTGACGTCCGACTACACGATCATCGGTACGGTCACCACCGGCCTCGACATCGTGCAAAAGGTCGGGAAGGCGGGCGTCATCTCGACCGACAAGACCGATCCGAACGATGGGGCGCCGAAGCTTCCGGTCAACATCAAGACGGCCACGATCGGACCCGTCCAGCCATAGCGCTCACGCAACACGACAGCGGGCCGATCACCTGAGGTGGTCGGCCCGCCGTTCGTCGTCGCCAGTTATGCGCCGGACGTCACGCGGTACGCGTCGTAGACACCGTCGACCCGTCGTACGGCGGCGAGCAGGTGCCCGAGGTGTTTCGGGTCGGCCATCTCGAAGCTGAAGCGGCTCACCGCCACCCGGTCTCTGGTCGTGGTGACCGTGGCCGACAGAATGTTCACCCGTTCCTCGGACAGCGCCTTGGTCACGTCGGCCAGCAACTTGTGGCGGTCGAGCGCCTCGACCTGGATGGCGACCAGGAACGTCGACGCGCTCGTCGCCTTCCAGGTCACCTCGACCAGGCGCTCCTCCTGGACGAGCAGGTCCGGCGCGTTCACGCAATCCTCGCGGTGCACGCTCACCCCACCCGATCGGGTGACGAAGCCGAACACTGCGTCACCAGGCACCGGCGTACAGCAGCGGGCCAGCTTGATCCAGACATCACTCACGCCGACGACGACGACACCCGGGTCGTACGCCGCTCCGCGATTGCGCGGCGGACGCGTAGCGACCGCGGTCTCGGCGATGTCCTCGACCGCGCCCTCTTCGCCGCCGTACGACGCGACGAGCCGCGTCACCACGGACTGCGCCGACACCTGACTCTCGCCGACCGCCGCGTATAGCGCCGACCCGTCGGCCAGGTGCAGATCGCGTGCGATCGTCATCAGCGTCTCGCTGGTCAGCATGCGCTGCAATGGCAGGCCCTGCTTGCGCATCGCCTTGACGATCGCGTCCTTGCCGGCCTCGATCGCCTCGTCCCGGCGCTCCTTGTTGAAGTGCTGGCGGATCTTCGTCCGCGCCCGGGGCGATTTGACGAATCCGAGCCAGTCCTGCGAGGGCGCCGCCGTCTCCGACTTCGAGGTGAAGATCTCGACCACATCGCCGTTGGACAGCGTCGACTCCAGCGGCACGAGCTTGCCATTCACCCGCGCGCCGATGCAGCGGTGCCCCACCTCGGTGTGTACGGCGTAGGCGAAGTCGACCGGCGTCGAGCCGGACGGCAGCGCCACCACATCGCCCTTCGGCGTGAAGACGTAGACCTCCTGGCTCGACAGATCGAAGCGCAGCGCGTCTAGGAACTCGCTCGGGTCAGAAGCCTCGCGCTGCCAGTCCAGCAGCTGGCGCAGCCACGTCATCTCGTCGATGTGCGCCGGCGGTCCGACGACCGTCGCGCCCTTGGTCTCCTTGTACCGCCAGTGCGCCGCGATGCCGTACTCGGCGGTGCGGTGCATCGCCATCGTCCGGATCTGCATCTCCACCGGCTTGCCGGTCGGGCCGATCACTGTCGTGTGCAGAGACTGGTACATGTTGAACTTCGGCATCGCGATGTAGTCCTTGAACCGGCCCGGCACCGGTTGCCAGTTCGCGTGGATCACACCGAGCGCCGCATAGCAGTCGCGTACGGAATCGACCAGGATCCGTACGCCCACCAGGTCGTAGATCTCGGCGAACTCACGGCTGCGACTGATCATCTTCTGGTAGATCGAGTAGAGATGCTTCGGCCGCCCGGTCACATCGGCCTTGACCTTGGCGCCCTTCAGATCCGTCTGCACCCGGTTCGTCACCGCGCGCAGCAGACCGTCACGCTGAGGCGCGTGCTCGTCGATCAGCCGGTGGATCTCCTCGAACTTCTTCGGGAACAGCGTGTTGAACGCGAGATCCTCGAGCTCCCACTTGATCGTGTTCATGCCGAGCCGGTGCGCTAACGGCGCCAGGATCTCCAGCGTTTCCTTCGCCTTCTGCTGCTGCTTCGGCCGTGGCAGGAAGGTCAGGGTCCGCATGTTGTGCAGCCGGTCGGCCAGCTTGATCACGAGTACGCGCGGGTCCTTGGCCATCGCGACGACCATCTTGCGGATCGTCTCCGCCTTCGCCGCGTCGCCCAGCTTGACCCGGTCGAGCTTCGTGACGCCGTCGACCAGCAGCGCGACCTCCGGTCCGAAGTCCGTACGCATCGCGTCCAACGTGTACGCCGTGTCCTCGATGGTGTCGTGGAGCAGCGCGGCGACGAGCGTCGTCGTGTCCATTCCAAGATTCGCGAGGATGCCGGCCACGGCGAGCGGATGCGTGATGTACGGGTCCCCGGACTTGCGGTACTGGCCACTGTGCCAATGGTCGGCGGTGTCGAAGGCGCGCTGAAGCAACCGGATCTCGGCCTTCGGGTGCGCCACCCGGTGCGCCGCGATCAGCGGCTCGAGAACCTCGCTCACCTGCGGCGACTGCCATGGCGCATTGAACCGCGCGAGCCGTGCACGCACGCGGCGCCCGGTCGGCACGACCGGCAGGAACGTCGCCGCGCCGGACTCGCCGGCGTCGTCGAGACCGCCCGGGATCTCGATCGTGTCGGAGTCGATGCCACTGCCGTTGGCCCCGCCCGGGAACGGCAGCACGACCGCGCCGTCGCCGGTCGCGTCGTCATTCTCCTCGGAGTGGTCATCGCTCATGCGGAACCGGCCATGCTTCGGCTCGGCCGCGTCGGCCCGGTCGCGGGCCGATCCCGTTGCCTTACGGCGATCGCCGCCATCCGGCGCGGTGCCGTTTTCGCTTGGACCCGCGATGCCGTTCGACGACGAGGCGTCGCGGTCGCTGTCACCGGAGCCGGCCGTGGATACGCTGTTTTCCGACCCGTTTCCTGCGCTGTTTGCGGACCTAGACGCGGTCGTGCCGGTGCCGCCGGCATCGATCGGGCTCGCGGCGCCGGATGCATCCGAGTCGCCGGCACCGTCGGCATTGCCACCCGCGCCCATGGCCAAACCGGCACGCGCGGCGACGGCTGTGAGGCCGTGTCGTGCACGGCCGGACGAGCCGAAGCGTCCGCTTCCCACGCCCGGCGCCGGTGCGCGGTCGACCTTGCGGTCGCTCTTGCGGTCGCTCTTGGGCTTGTCACGATACGACTTGTCGGCATTGTCTCGGTCGACATTGTCTCGGTCGGCACTGTCTCGGTCGGCCTTGGCCCGGTCGGCCCTGTCTTGGTCGAGCTTGGCTCGGTTGCTGTTGGCTCGGTCGACCTTCGCTCGGTTGACCTTGGCGACATCGGACGGTTTTGCGGCGCGATGGCGACCAGCGTCGGTGCGCTTGGCCTCCCCCGGCGTCGCCTCGGCGGGCTCCGGGGTCACCTCGCGTGTCGGCTCGGTCGAATCGGTCGGGCTCCGCCCCGACGCAGGCGCCGCGCCGGCGACCTTATCCGGCTCGCGCACGTCGGGCTCACGGGATTCTGGCTCGCGCACATCGGACTCTGGCGCTGCCGTCCGGACCGTCCCGGGCGCGCTGGCGTCATCGCGGGCGGCTGCCCGCGCTGCTCCGGGCCGTTGCCCGGTGCCACTGCCAGGTGCGACGTCGTTGGACAATCCAAGCGCTCCCTAGATCGCTGGATCCGCCCCGGACGCGACCATGCGCGTGGGGAGGACATCATATCTATCAACGGGGCTCTCTCGACCCTACCCGGCACCGTGCGGTGTGCCACGCCGCTACCCGGCCGGACGGCCGGACCGAACGGCCCGAAACGGCGCGGCGGGCGTCACACCGTCAACAACGCCTGCACGTCGCGGCCGGTGAGCCGGCTTCGACCGTTCAGGAACCCCAGCTCCAACAACACGCAAAGCCCGGCCACAATTCCACCGGCCTGCTCAACGAGTCCCAGCGTCGCCTCCGCCGTACCACCGGTGGCGAGCACGTCATCGACCACGAGCACCCGGTGCCCGGCCACGAAGGCGTCCGTGTGGACTTCGAGCGTCGCCTGCCCGTACTCCAACGCGTACGACGCCGCGATGGTCGCCCGGGGCAGCTTGCCCGCCTTGCGTACGGGGACCACGCCGACACCCGACGCGTACGCGACCGCGGCCGCGATCACGAAGCCGCGCGCCTCGATGCCGGCGACGACATCGAACGTGAGCGCACCGTCGGCGTCCCGATAGGTCGACACGATGCCGTCGATCAGCTCACGGAACGCCGGTCCATCGGCGAACAGCGGACTCAGATCCTTGAAGACGATCCCGGGCTGCGGGAAGTCCGGGACGTCCAGCACGTGCTTGGCGACCAGCTGATCGAGCTGCGTACCCATGGATCTGGCTCCTTCTCACCTGCGCCGCGCGGCGGCCCGGACAGCGACCGCCACAGCCAACAACCGCTTCGACGAACGAAACGTCCGCCAGTCTGCCGGACGGGCAGAGCTGGCGGACGATCGACCTGCCCTGGTCGTCAGCGGGTGGGCGGTCACACGTTCTCGCCTCAGCGGCGGCGGTTGCCGCCGGGTCGGTTGCCGGACGATCGCGAGCCGGGATTGCGCTTAGTCGAGGGTTTGGCCCCGACCCGTGGCGTCGAACCACCCGTGCCCGCCAACGCGTTCTCCCGCGCGGCCGCGGCCTGCTCGGCAGCGGTGTCCCGGTCCGTGTCGGCGGCACTGTCTTCGGCTTGGTCGCCGCCGGCGGACTTCGGCGCGGCCTTCGCGGCCGGCTTGGCGTTCTTCGCCACGGTCTTGCGCCGGCCCGACGTCGGGGTGTCCGTTTCGCCGCGCGCGACCGCCAGCCGCCGCGCCATCACGCGCTCTACGTGGTTGCGGTAACGCGGATCCATCAGCTTGAAGTCGACCAGCCACGGCGTCGCCAGGAACAGCGATGAGTACGCGCCGGTCAACATACCGACGAACAGCACCAGCGCCAGGTCCTCGAGCGTGCCGACACCGAGCAGACCGGCGCCGACGAAGAGGAGGCCGGCCACCGGAAGCAGTCCGATGATCGACGTATTGATCGAGCGCATCAGCGTCTGGTTGACGGCCAGGTTCGCCGCCTCCGGGTACGTCATCCGCGTCGTGGACAGAATGCCCTTGCTGTTCTCCGCCACCTTGTCGAAGACGACCACGGTGTCGTAGAGCGAGAAACCGAGGATCGTGAGCAGACCGACGATCGTCGACGGCGAGACCTGGAACCCGACCAGCGAATAGACGCCGGCCGTCAGTAGCAGGTCATGGATCAACGCCAGCACGGCGGCGAGCGCCATTCGCCACTCCTGGAAGCGGATGGCGATAAACGCGCTGACAGCGACGAGGAACACGATGAGCGCGATCACCGCCTGCCGGGTGACCTCACCGCCCCACGACTTGCTCACCTGGTTCGTGCTGACGTCGGTCGCCTTGGACAGGTTCCCGACCTTGACCAGATTTGCCTTGATCTTGTCGACGGTCGCCTGGTTCTGATGCTCGGTGTCGATGACGAAGCTCGTCGTGCTGCCCCTGACGCCGGCGGTCTGCGCGCTTGACACGTCGACGCCGGCACTGGTGACGGCACCACGTACGTCGGCCAGCGTCACGCCGGGCCGCACCGGGAGCTGGTACGAGTCGCCGCCGGCGAAGTCGATACCGAAGTTGAAGCCGCGCAACGCGATGCTCAGGATGCAGACCATGATGACGATCGCGGATGCCGCGTACCACCTCTTCCGCGACCCGATGAAATCGAATCGCGTATCACCCCGGTAGAGGCGCCCGAGCAACCCGCTGCCCGCGAATCCCGTGCCTGGCATGGTCAGGACTCCTTCGTACGCATCGAGCCGGCGCGGCCCGCCGGCGAGCCGCTCGGCGCCGCTCGGTTGCGAAGTCCACCGAGGCCGGAGACGCGCGGCGAGGTGAACGTGCGCGTACCAGACAGTACGTGGACGAGCGGGTGGGTGAACAGGAAGACCGTGACGAGGTCGATGATCGTGGACAGGCCGAGCGTGAACGCGAACCCGCGGACCTGATCGCTCGCGAGCGCGTACAGCACCACCGCCGCGATGAACGACACCGCGTCGGCCGACAGGATCGTCCGCCGGGCGCGCACCCAGGCTCGCGGCACCGCACTGCGTACGGTCCGGCCCTCCTTCACCTCGTCTTTCAGGCGTTCGAAGAACACCACGAACGAGTCAGCGGTGATACCGATGGCCACGATGAAACCGGCGATGCCGGCGAGGCTCAGCGTGAAGCCCAGTGATCGGCCGAGCAGCACAAGCGAGGCGAAGACGATCGAGCCGGAGACGAGCAGGCTGGCGATGACGACGAGGCCCAGCGCCCGGTAGTAGAGCATGCAGTAGATGATGACGAGAGCCAGGCCGATGGCGCCGGCGAGCAGGCCGTACTCGAGCTGCTGCAGGCCGAGCGTGGCCGACACGATCTGGGCGGTCTGCTGCACGAAGCCCAGCGGCAGGGCGCCGTACTTGAGCTGCGTGGCGAGCGTGTGCGCGGAATCGGCCGTGATGCCCGTACCGCTGATCACGGCCGGTCCGTTGATCACCTGCTGGATCGTCGGCGCGGACACGACCTGGTTATCGAGCACGATCGCCACCTGCTGGCCGACCTCAGCCTTGGTGAGGTCCGACCACTTCGTCTGGCCGGAACCCTTGAACTGCAGGTTGACCGTCCAGCCGCCGGTCGATGCGTAATTCACCGGGTCGTAGTTGGCCGACGCCGATGCGATGTCGGTGCCCTGCACCTTCGCCGCGTCGAGGAGGTACTTCGTGTCCGGGGTTGTCTTGTCGCACCCGACGACCTGCTGGTTCAGGAACCTGTCGTCGGTCATGTACT
>DASQPR010000327.1:0-2653 GCA_035643815.1 Micromonosporaceae bacterium
CAACGCCGGCGCGCTCGACGAGTTGCGCCTGCTCGCCCGGCAAGGTCTGATCGACGGCGCGATTCTGATGGAGGTCCGCCTCGCGGACGAACGCACCGACGTGCTCGCCCAGGCCGGTGTGGAGTTCGGGATGATCGGCCACAACGGAGGCGATGTCGCCTCCGACTTCGTCGACGCGGATTTCGATCAGTGTGGCCGCGTCGCCGTGACCCACCTCGCCGACCTAGGTCACACGCAGATCGCGTTCATCAACCAGTCGCGCTCGTTCGTCGCCGCCGGAGTGGGTCCGTCCGTACGAGCCCGGGACGCCGTCGTCCGTGCCGCGAAAGACGCCGGGATCCGTTTGACCGTACGCAACTGCGCGTCGTCGGCGGCCGCCGGCCAACGGTTGTTCCGCGATCTGGTGCACCGCGACGATGAGCTCACGGCGATGATCGCGCTCAACGAGCAGGCCGTGCCCGGTGTGATAACGGCGGCCCGCAAGCACGGCTGGCGGATGCCGCAGGATTTTTCCCTCGTATCGCTGGCCATGACGCCGCAGGCCGCGTTGATGACGACACCGGCCACGACGACGGTCAGCCCCGACGCCAATGGCATGGGTCGAGCGGCAATGGCGGCGCTGATTCATCGATTGGATGGTGGCGTCGGGCCGGCCACGCAGTCGCTGTTCCCCGGACGGCTCGTCGTCCGGGGCACATCTGGTCGGCCGCGTACGAGCTGACCGCGCTCGACGTCGCTTGGCGGTGCGTCGACGTGGCGCGTCTGGTCGAATCCGGGCGTCGAGAATCATCCGAACACAACAGAAAGGGGCGTCGGTGGGACGCGAATCAAGCGACGTGCAGGCATCAACTTCAGCGACCGACTCGTCCGTGAACGCGGCATGGTGGCGCAACGCGGTGATCTACCAGATCTACCCGCGGAGCTTCGCCGACGCGAACGGCGATGGAGTCGGCGATCTGAACGGCGTGCGGTCGAAGCTTGCTTACCTGGCCGCGCTCGGTGTCGACGCGATCTGGCTCTCGCCGTTCTACCCGTCGCCGCAGGCCGACTTCGGCTATGACGTGGCCGACTACCGCGACGTCGACCCCGTCTACGGCACGCTGGACGACGCTCAGGCCCTTATTCGCGAGGCGCACGACCACAATCTCCGGGTGATCGTCGACCTGGTGCCCAACCACACCTCCGACCGGCATGTGTGGTTCCAGGCCGCGCTGGCCGCGAATCCGGGCAGCCCGGAGCGACAGCGATTCCTGTTCCGCGACGGTCGCGGCCCGGACGGCGCCGAGCCGCCGAACAACTGGGAGTCGAGCTTCGGCGGCCCGGCCTGGACGAGAGTCGCCGACGGTCAGTGGTACCTGCATCTGTTCGCCCCCGAGCAGCCGGACCTGAACTGGACGAATCCCGAGGTCGTCGCCGAATTTGAGGACATTCTGCGGTTCTGGCTCGATCGCGGCGTCGACGGCTTCCGCATCGATGTCGCGCATGGCCTCGCCAAAGATCCGGACCTCGTCGACGTCGTCGGCGCGGCCGAACACCTGCGCCGCACCGGAACGCATCCGCACTGGGACCGCGACGAGGTGCACGACGTCTACCGGGCCTGGCGCCGGATCATCGACGAGTACGCGGGCGACCGCGTCTTCGTCGCCGAGGCGTGGGTGCCCAACCCGTCGCGGTTCGCGCAGTATCTCCGGCCCGACGAACTCCACACCGCGTTCAATTTCGACTTCTACGACGCCGGTTGGGATGCGACCACGATCCGGACGGTCATCGAACACACGATGATCGAGCTGGCCAGCGTCGGAGCGACCCCGACGTGGGTGCTCGCCAATCATGACGTACAGCGCCACCCGACCCGCTTCGGCGGCGGCGAGCTGGGACTCCGGCGAGCCAAGGCGGCCACCCTGCTCATGTTGGCGTTGCCCGGCGGCGCCTACCTCTACCAAGGCGAGGAGCTGGGTCTCGAGGAAGTCCTTGACATTCCGGCCGAGATGCGCCTCGATCCGGTCTTCCGGATGACCGGCGGCCGTCGGCTCGGTCGCGACGGATGTCGGGTCCCACTGCCGTGGTCTGGCAGCGAACCGCCGTTTGGCTTCGGGCCATCCGGGACACCGTGGCTGCCCCAACCGGCGAGTTGGGCCTCGATCACCGTCGCCGCCGAGGATGCCGATCCGGGCTCGACGCTGTCTTTCTACCGGCGCGCGCTCCGAATCCGCCGTGGCACGGTGGCATCCGCCGGCGCCGCGATCGAGTGGATCGATGCGGCGGACGGCATGCTCGCGTTCCGGCGCGGGCATGACGTCATCGTGGTCGTCAACCTCACCGACGAGCCCGCCACCCTGCCGCAGCCGGTAGCGGGCGACACTCCGGTGATCAGCAGCGCGACGAGCGCACCAGGCACGATTGCCGGGAACACGACCGCCTGGTTCGTCCAGCGCGGCCGGTAGTACGGCGCGATGCGGGCGGACCAATGGTCGGCCCGCATCGCGGACAGCATCGTTAACGCCGCATCAGCGCGAAGACACCCCAGCCGAGAAGATCGCGCGCGTACCGGACATAGTCCAGCGGCCCCCGGGTCAACTCTGCCCGCAGTTCCGGCGCGAGATCGTCGGTCGGGTGAGCGTCGAGGAACGTACGGATGTTGAGCCATTGGGCG